>CAZTDK010000962.1:0-2536 GCA_964611965.1 uncultured Binatia bacterium (SeqCode)
TTGAGCGTCGGCTCCATGTGCTCCTGCAACCAGGTGCGTTGATCCTTGTCGGTGAGCTCCATGTACTCGACGCCCAGCGTGCCGCAGTAGGTGGCCCGCAGCAGTGCGACGAGCTCGCGCAGCGTCGCCCGCTTGCGCGCCTTGAAGCTGGGGGTTTCCATGACGCGATCGAGGTCGGCGTCGGTGAAATGAAACTCCGACAGCTCGAGCAGGGGATGACTCGATTGGTCGTGCCCGAGCGGGTCGAGGTTGGCGATCAGGTGCCCGAGCTCACGGTACGAGTGGATCAAGTCGAAGACGGCGACGATACGCTCGGCGGCCGGCTCGCTGGCCGCTGCCGCGGCTGCCGGCGCGCCATTGCCGCGCGCCGCTTCGAAGCCCGCGAAAAACAGCGCCCAACGCTCGTCGACCGACGCCGCGTCGTCGAGGTACCGCCGATACAAATCGTCGACGTAGTCGGCGTTGGCGCGGCTGATGAAGTCCAGGTCCCTGACCACATTCTCCTTGTGCATACCGGCGCAGCCTAGCAGGAAAGTGCCGTCAGAGCAGCGGGATTGCCGGCGATCTCGCCACAAAGCGAAAAAAATTCCTCACGCAAAGCCGCAAAGGCGCCAAGGAGGTCAAGGCGCCAGGAACGAAACCCTACGACCGGATTCACGCTCATGGGAATGTCATAAGAAACGAGGCAAGAAATGCGCGGATTCTTGCCGTCTTTCTTGGCGGCTTTGCGCCTTTGCGTGAGTCCTACCGTCGGATCGAGCTCAGCCGCGGGACGGCTGGCTTTCCCGTACGAGGCGGAGGACCTCCTGCGGGCTCGTTGCATTACGCAACTGCCGCCGCATGCGCGCTGACTGCAGTAGCAGGGACAACGTCGACAGGAAATTCAGATGCTCGCCGGTCAGCGACGGGGACGACAGGACGAGCACGACGATGGAAATCGGCAGACCGTCGGCGAGTTGATAGACCGCGGTGGGCGACACCGCGATGGTGGCGGCGATGCCATCAATGCCCTCGAGCCGCGCATGCGGGATGCTCACTCCGATGTCGACCATGGCTGTGCTGGCCATCACTTCCCGTTCACGAATGCGCTGCACCGCCTGCACCGCCAGGCTGCCCGGCAACCGGCCGCAGGCGACGACATGCTCGACCAGCCCAACAATCGTATTGTCGAAGCTGCCCCACGCCGGCTGCACGATCGGTTGTCCCACTAGCGCATCACTGACGCCCATCACCCTGCCCGTCGATTCCTCGAGAATTCCAGGTGCCATCTTTCCGAGTCGGCGCCCGGAGTGCAAGCGGCACAGGAAACCGGCGCTCCCAGTGCGGCACGCGGGACCGCTGCAACCAAAGTGTAGGGGCAGTTCGAGAACTGCCCGAAAAGGGCAACCACCGGCAGCGCCGAGGGGGGGCGCTTCCCGAATCGCCCCTCCATCTGCCGCCCGCTTTGCCATAGCCGAGGCACCAGGCTATAGATCGAGCGGCATGTTCACCACATTCCGCATGCCCGCGAAGCGGCCCCGGCCTGTCGGTCCGATCGAAGATGCGATCGCCGACATCAAGGCCGGCAAAATGGTCATCCTCATGGACGACGAGAACCGTGAGAATGAGGGCGACCTCTGCATGGCGGCCGAGAAGGTGACGCCGGAAGCCATCAATTTCATGGCGCGCTACGGTCGTGGCCTGATTTGCTTGGCGCTCACCGAGGAGCACATCCAGGCGTTGGGCTTGAACATGATGGTGGCGGAGAATCGCGCCCCGTTGGGCACCGCGTTCACCGTCTCCATCGATGCGCGTCGCGGCATCAAGAACGGCATCTCCGCCGGCGACCGCGCCACGACGATTCAGGTCGCCATCCGCGACGGCGCCCGTTCCGACGACGTCGTGGTTCCCGGTCACATTTTTCCATTGCGCGCCCGGCGCGGCGGGGTGCTAGTGCGCACGGGGCAGACGGAAGGCTCCGTCGATCTGGCGCGGCTTGCGGGTTTGAAGTCCGCCGCGGTCATTTGTGAGATCATGCGGGACGACGGGAGCATGGCGCGTCTGCGCGATCTCGAGCGCTTCGGCGCCACCCACGGCCTGAAGATCTACACGGTGGCGGATCTGATTCAGTACCGCTTGCGCTGCGACTCGCTGGTGCATCGCGTTGCCGAGGCGCATATCAACAGTCGCTTCGGCGGCGAGTTTCGCATCCTCGTGTATCACACCGACGTCGACGACGGCGAGCATGTCGCCCTGGTGAAGGGTGACATCGATGCCGCCGAACCGGTGCTGGTGCGCGCCCATGCGGAGTTTCTCCCCGGTGATGTCTTCAGTATGGCCGAGCGCAACACCGCGGCGTTGCTGCAGGAGTCGATGCGCGCCATTGCCGCAGCGGGGCGCGGTGTCGTCGTCTACTTGCGCCGCGAGGGACGCGGCGCGGAGATCCTCGATGCGGCGAACGCGCAGCGCCGGTCCCACCGTCGTGTAGCTGCACCGAGCACCGATCCGGACACGCAGCAACGCGACTTCCGCGAGTACGGTATCGGTGCACAGATCC
>CAZTDK010000963.1:0-2535 GCA_964611965.1 uncultured Binatia bacterium (SeqCode)
GGGCGTGGGGGCTTGAGGGCTGGGGCGACTGCCGCGCCCGCCGTTCCCCCGATCGCGGAGCTCGGCGCGCCGTATGGATCGTAGGGGTTCGGACTGAAGCTTTCCTTCGCCGGCTCGTACACGCCTGCAACATCTTTGCGCGGCTGGCAGCGTTTCTGCTCGGTGCCGTCGCTCAGGTAGGTCATGTCACCGAGATAGCTCGACCAGGTGGCGGTCGACGGCCGCGTGATGTTGGCCACCTGCGAGATGGGTGCCGCGTCGTAGTAGAAGCCGAGCGAGTCGCCGCTCACCAAGGTCGACGACGCCATCAAGCTGGCGGGATAGTACGCGTACGCCGCCGCCTGCGCACCGCTCCGAGCGCTGAGCAGACGACTGCGCTGGTCGTACCGGAGCTCCGTGGTGTACGCGCCGCCCGGCGCCGGTCCCACACCGCGCAGGTTGCCGTTGGCGGCAAGCACGCTGCCGGTACTCGGATCGGCGCTGTTCGGCACGAAGTTGTCCCAGGTGAGGTAGACCGTGGTGGCCGGTTGTCCCTCGACCTGCGTGGTGACGGCAGTGGCCGCGCCGTCGGCATTGTACTGGTAGGTCGTAACGGTCGTTTGGGTCACGGCGATGGCGCGCCCCGCGGAGCAGGGCAGCAGGAGGGCGGTGAGACAGGCGGTGGCGCACCCTATGTCAAGGAAGCGCCTGCTGCGACCACTCGCGGTCGCACGTCGCTCGGCATTGTGACGCGGCCGTGCTGCCGCGCTGATATGGGCGGTGAGCCAACTGGTCATTCTACTGTCCGATGCGTGCGAGCACCTGTCTGGCGTAGCGGTGGCAATTGTTCACCAGGGTGTTGTCTGCGTGGCGTGCCACCGGGATCTCGCCAAAGTCATCGGTGTGGTATGCGGACTTGGAGCTCCGCAGATAATCCGGCGGAACGATGGCCTGCTCGACCGCTTCCGTCCGGTAGCTGCCGACGAAGATCATTCGCTTGTCCGTGATGTACGAGACATCATTTCCGGTCCGCGCTTTCCAGCGCGTCAGCTCCTTCACACCGCCACCGCTGCTGTCCGTCGTCACCTCGGTGGTCAATGTAAAGTCCGGGCCGACGGCCACGACGGCTTCGTGATAGCTGCCGATCCCCAGAGCTTCCCTGACCGGGCTGGTGCCGGTTCTCATTCCGGTATCGGCACGTGACCGGAACACCAGCATCTGGTCGGGGTTCCTGCCCTTGGCAAAATGGTCGGCCGCCATGGCTTGAACGTCGTCCTTCGTCATGCCGTACGGTTTGTATCCGAACCCGAGCATTTCGCGTCCCCAGAAGATGCCCCCGGCGGTGTATTCCATTCCCTGACCGAACGACGCCCAATCAAAGCGGCCGTGTTCGTGCGCCGTGAGCACGGACTGCGCCGCCCCGATGCCGAGATCGAGCACATGGTGGCCGGCGAATGAGGCGCCGGGCGCGGCGCTGAATTCGTAGAAGGGGCCGATTCCGCTGGTACCGACCTCGATGGCCACGCCGAGGGCCAGGAAGGCATCGAGCCCGTGCGTATCGTGCACCATCTCGTGCCAGTAGCCGGACGGGTTCGCGATGATTTGCGTCACGCCGATGATACCGCCGAGGAAGAAGCGCGACAGCGTCCCTCGGGCACCGTTGCCGTTGGCGTGCAGGTCGCGGAGGAACGTACGCGCTCCCGCCTCGATGGGACTCCAGCCGCTCGGGTCGACATGCCCGATCGGGTCGCCCGCGGTGTAGCCATAACGGTGCATCGGATCGCCGCGATCGCGTCCCAGGAACGTTTGATATGCCGGGAGATACCAACGTCCCCGCAGGTTGTATCCGCTCCAGACAGGATCCTGGTATTCGGCGGCATATAAAAATGGGTTCTGCCGCAGGTCATAGCGCGCGTTGTTCGCTCCGCCCGCCACCGTGGTTCCGTACGGATCGTAGCGGTGTGGCGTAAAGCTCTGCTGTGCCGCTTCGTACACGCCCGCCATGTCTTTGCGCGGCTGGCAGCGCACCTGCTCGGTGCCATCGCTCAGGTACGTAATGCTCCCGAGATAGCTCGACCAGGTGTCGGTTGATGACTGGGTGATGTTCGCGATCTGCGCATTCGCCTTGTTGTCGTAGTAGAACTGCAGTGCATCGCTGCTCGCGGCCGATGATGCCATCAAGCTGTCGGCGTAGTGGTTGTACGCCACGACCGGCGAGCCGGTCACGCTGGCGCCAGTGAGCCGGTTGCGCTGGTCGTACCCGAACTCCGTGGTGTACGCGCCCCCCGGCGTCGGCCCGAAGCCGCGCAGGTTGCCGTTGGCGGCGAGCACGCTGCCCGTAGCGGGATCAGCGCTGCTCGGCACGAAGTTGTCCCAGGTCAGGTAGACCGTGGTCGCCGGTTGTCCCTCGACCTGCGTGGTCACGGCGGTCGGCGCGCCGTCGGCGTTGTACTGGTACGTCGTGACGGTCGTTTGTGTCAGGCTGAAGGCGCGCCCCGCGCCGATCAGAACGAGCGCAACGGAAGGGACGATCCGCCTTGCTCGTGACAGCCGGAC
>CAZTDK010000964.1:0-2535 GCA_964611965.1 uncultured Binatia bacterium (SeqCode)
GCTCCGCCCACGCCATGCCCGTGGGGATGCGCTTGCCGAGCTGCGTGTAGAACCGGAGCGCGGTGTCGAGCATCTGTTGGTCGTGTTCCCAGATCCGGTTGGCCGCCGGCTCGCCGGGCTGATCGTCAAGATGCAGCAGATGGTAGGTTTCGGAAAGCAGCTCAACCGGATTGCGCCGCCACACGATGTGGTCGTTGGCCAGCGCGAAGTCGAGTCGATGTGTGCTCAGCCAGGCCGCCAGGAAATGCGGCTCCTCGATGAGCAAGCCGATCGGCCGCTCGAGCAGGGTTTCCTTCAGCTCGATCACCTGGCGCGTCGCTGTCACCGCATGGTCGCCTCGCGCGGCGGCCGCGGCGGTCGCATGCCGTGCGATCCGCTGGAAAGCGTAATCGAAGTCGATGGCCTGCGCTTCCTGCGCCAGCTCACCGACCAGGGCGAGATAGGGGAGGACAAACTTCGTGGTGGGCTTCGCCCACACGTCACGACTGAGAAACCAGGTCACCAGGCCAAAGTGGAATTCCAGGTTCGAAGCGAGATCGATCCCGCGGACCGTCGTGCGGCGCAGGATCTCGGCGACTTTCGTGAAACTCTCGAGGCGATCGTCCCCGGTGGCCAGCAGCAACGCGACGTTGGAGTCGTACGCGCCGGCGAGGCGGTAGCGCATGAAGAGCCCCGTATCGGGGTTTTTGATGGAGATCCCCTGGTCGTCGCGGATCTCGCCCGCGATGGGGTCGGCCCACGAAATGATCACGCCCCCTGCGGAGGGTGTGAGGGCGCGGTCCGTGGCGTTGAGCCGCACCTCGATGGCCGCGGTTTCGCGTCCCACCCGTGTCGGTCTGGGGATGCGCTCCTTGTGCTTGGCGATCAGCGCCATGCCCTCGACCAACGAATGCACGTCGAAGGTGTCGTCCGGATTCTCGGGGTTGGTGAAGCGCAGCGCGTAGCACAACTCGGAGACCCGATGTTCCACCTGAATGCGGGTGTTGACCTCCATGAAGTAATGGCGGCCGCCTTCGACGATGCATTCGAAGGTCGACGCCGAGTCGAGGCGGACGGCGGTGCCGAAACGTTCGGCTTCCGCTTCCATCCGTTGCAGGAGGACGCGATCCGCTTCGAGCACACGCGCTTTCTCCGTCTGGCCGGCGGTGCGCGCTTGTGCGATGGCGGCGTGGAAGCCTTCGTCGGTGAGAGAGATTTCGACCAGCTTCTGCTCGTGCATTTGCAAGGAGCAGTCGCGGCCGCCGAGCGCGATGCACCACTCGCCGTTGCCGACGATCTGGATCTCGTTGTGGCGGGTGTGCTCGACGTTCAGCTCAATGAGCATGTTCTTGTTGTCGCCCACGCCCGTGGCCTTCACCTCGCTGAGGATCTCGCGGACCAGGCCGGCAATGTTCTTCGTGTCGGAGAAGATGCGTTGGCCTTTGCCGCCGCCGCCACCGACGTGCTTGAGACGGAAGCGCCGCCCGGGGTTCTCCTTCAGTAGCTGCTCTGCCTCGCGGCCGATCTGCGCGGTCAGCTCGTCGATGGTGTAGAGATCGATCCGGTTGTGGTAGGCGGCGGCGAGTACGCGTTCGGCGACCGCATCGAGCGGCTGCGCGTGATCCTGGAGCGCCGGAACCGCGAGGCCCTTTTCCTTCGCCAATGCTGCCAGCGCGTCACGGTCCGGGTACCGGTGCAGCAGCGTGCGCGCCGTGATGTTGTTGACGCCCGGGGTGACGGACACCTGGTTGGCGATCGCCGTACGTTTCGCTTCATCCTTCGAGCCGGCGGCTTCCTGGGTGTGTGAACCCGGGCCGATGAACTTGAGGCCGGCGTCTTCGATGGCATGCACGAAGGACGCGTCTTCCGCCATGAACCCGTAGCCGGCAAAGACGTAGTCGTAGCCGTGCGCACGGCAGATCGCGATGATCTGCTCGATCCGTTCGAGGCGTTCCTCCTTGGTGGCGCCGCTGTAATCGGGAACCGGATGCACGTGTTGCGGGTCCATGATGCGCAACTCGGGGGAGAGCGCGCGCGGATAGCCGATGCTGTCCTTTTCCGAGAGCAAAATGCCGACGCTGCGCATGCCCATCTCGCGGAACACGTCGATGGCTTCCTTGCGGATGGGCCCGCGACAGATGATGAGCACCCGCATGTCGTCGCAGGCAAAGGAACGCACCCACGGCGACGGCGACTCGGCACACCGGCGGTCGCGGTGGATGAGCGGGTTGTTGGTGTACGGATCGTACGGCGTTGGCGTGGCCATCGAACCAGCCCTAGCGGCGTGAGCGGAATCTGGCATCAATGGAACTCCCGCTGGGGCGCCTGCCAGGGGCCGGGCTCATAACGGCGCAACAGGAACGCGAGGTGGCGGCCGAGGACGGCGCGGAGATCGGTCGGCATGACGATCTCGGAGATCGATCCGAGGCTCAAGGCCTCTCGCGGGTTCATCAGCTCGCGCGCGTAGCGTTGGTTGAACTCCGTTTCCTTCGCCCGTAACCAGTCGTGCACTTCCTTCTCCGCCTCCTTCTTGGCGTCCTCGGGCGGGCTGCCCGG
>CAZTDK010000965.1:0-2528 GCA_964611965.1 uncultured Binatia bacterium (SeqCode)
GTATCCGTTCGGCCAGCCACGTATCGAGCTGAGCCCCGGGATTTGCGAGCCTCTGTCGCCTGGAGGTGGTGGCGATGGAGACCAGACGACAGGAGTGGGCAGCGCGGGTCGACCGGTGGCGGCAGAGTGGGCTGACGGCCCGGCGGTTTGCGGCCTCCATCGGAGTGAATGCAGCCACACTGTCGCACTGGGCGTGGCGACTGAACCGAGAGAGTCGCAATCAACACCGTCAAGCGGTAACGCGCCGCCCCGCGGCGGGAGGCGTCGACGCCACGCGCTTTATTGAACTCGTCCCGGGCCGCAGCGCGGAGCGCCGCTTCGAGATCGAGCTGGTGGACGGCCGGCGGGTGCGCGTCCCCGCCGACTTCGATGCGCCGGCGCTGCGCCGCTTGCTCGCGCTGCTCGGCGGGACGGCCGATGATTCCCGGTGAGGTACGGATCTTCGTGTGCACCGAGCCGATCGACATGCGCTACGGGTTCGATCGCTTGGCGGCTGCCGTGCGCGAGCGTGTCGGCCAGGACCCGCTGGCGGGTGGGCTGTACATCTTCGCCAACCGAGGGGCGACCCGCGTGAAGCTCTTGTGGTTCGATTGCAACGGACTGTGCATCCTCTACAAGCGGCTGCACCGCGCGGTCTTCGATCTGCCGATCGCACCGGCCGGCGCGCGGTCGGTCCTCCTGGATCGCGCGGCGCTGGCGGCGTTGCTGAGTGGGGTCGAGCGCCCGCGTCCCCTCCGGATCCGCCGCCGCGGCACCCTGCACTGAAACGTGCGGCCGGCGCGAAAATGATTCGTCGCCCCTCGTTGCGCGCGGCGCTTCCGATGCTTACAACGACCGCGTGGTGGACGGTGGTGGTGGAGTGGGAGCGGCAATCACCAACGAGTTGGTGGCCTCGCTGCTCACCCGGATCGCGGAGCTCGAAAAGAGCCAGGCACGCCTGGAGCGCGAGCGTGACGAGTACCGCAAGCTCTACCTGCTCGCCCGCGAAGAGATCGAGCAACTCAAGCGGGGGCTGATCGGCCAGAAGGCGCAGCGCGCCCCCAAGGACGACAGTCAGCTCGCGCTGTTCCTGCTCGAGCTGGCGCTCGGCGCGCCGGGCGGCGACGATGCGGGAGGCCGCCAGCGCGTGCCCGCGCATGAGCGCCGCACACCCGTCCGCAAACCGCTCCCCGAGCACCTGCCGCGGGTGACGATCGAGCTGCTGCCCCCCGAAGTGGAGCGCGAAGGCCTCGACGCGTTCGAGCGCATCGGCGCCGAGACCCGGGAGGTGATCGAGCGCCGGCCGGCCTCGGCGGTGGTCGTCGAGGTGATCAAGCCGAAGTTCGTCCGCAAGAGCGAGCGCGCGGCCCTGCGCACGCAGGTCGTGGTGGCCGAGACCCCGGAGCTGCCGATTCCCCGCGGCCTGGCGGGTCCCGGGTTTCTGGCCGACACCATCGTCAAGCGCTGGCAGGATCATCTGCCGCTGCACCGGATGGAGGGCATCTTCCGGCGCGAGGGCCTCGATCTCAACCGGTCCACGCTGTGCGGCTGGCACGTGGAGCTGGCGGAGTTGGCGCGGCCGCTGGTGGAGGCCATGCACGCCGACGCGTTGGCACAGCCGTATGTCTGTGTCGATGCCACCGGCGTGCTGGTCCAGGACCGCGAGCAGTGTCGCCACGGCCACTTCTGGGTGCTGGTGGCGCCGCCGAAGCACGTGTTGTTCATGTTTTCCGAAAAGCACGATGGGGACGCGGTGGACCGTCTACTGCCCGAGTACCGCGGCATTCTGGTCGCCGATGCGCACGTGGTCTACGACCACCTCTACGGGGCCGAGAAAGCGAGCGAAGCCGGGTGCTGGAGTCACACCCGCAAATACTTCCTCGACGCCTTGCGCATCGATCCGGTGCTGGTGCGAGAGCCCTTCGAGTACATCCAGGCGCTCTTCGCGATCGAACGGCGCATCATCAGCCGCGCCCCACCCCCGCAGAGAGGGCCGCTGCGGCGGGAGCGGTCCGGGCCGCTGGTCGAGGCGTTCTTCGCCTGGTGTGACGCGCATCAGAAGCAGGCTCTCGACGAATCGCCGTTGCACGTGGCGATCCGCTATGCCACCAACCAGCGCGACGCCTTGAAGCGATTCGTCGGCGACCCGCAGCTGCCAATGCATAACAACGCCTCGGAGCGCGAGCTGCGGCGGGAAGCCGTGGGTCGGAAAAACTGGATGTTCGTCGGGTCGGCGGACGGCGCCCACGCCAACACGCGCTTCGTGTCGCTGCTGGCGAGTTGCGCGATGCACCGGATCGAGCCGTGGACGTACTTGCGGGATCTCTTCTGCTTGCTGCCGAGCTGGCCGGTCAACCGCGTGCTCGAGCTCGCCCCGGCGCACTGGGCAACGACGCTCATCGATCCCGAAGTACAGCAGCGGCTCGCAGCCAACATCTTCCGCCGCGCCACGCTGCTCCCCGGCGCGCATCAGGCGGCGGCGTAACACCACCGCCCGGTCTCACGCACTTTCCGTTCCGGACCGACCACGCCGTTCCCCGAACGGATAC
>CAZTDK010000966.1:0-2528 GCA_964611965.1 uncultured Binatia bacterium (SeqCode)
AGTTCTTCCTCCTTCTTGAATCCGTTCAAGTTCAGATTAGCGATGGCTGGTTACTTCGAGCTGGTTGTCGACACGGCTGACTCCCGCGACCCGTTGGGCCTTCGCACCAATCGTGTTCTTTTCTTTCACGGTCTTCACCGGACCGCGCAGCGTCACCACCCCATCCGCAGTAATGATCTTGACATTGTGGGCATTGGCCGACAGCTGCTTGTCAGCGACCACGGCTTTTCGAATCTGCTGAGTGATCTTCACGTCAGCCGGCGCGTTCGATTGCGCTCCGGCAGTCATCGCGCCCGCAGCGCGATCGCGGACGTTCTTCCCTGAATTATCCGCCGGGTAGTCCTCAGCGCGTGTCACCGACGTCGCCGCCGTCAGCGCACCGGCGACCGCAAACGATGCAGCAATTATCTTTAGTCGTGTAGTCAACATATGTCCTCCATTTCTTCTGCACTTGTGTCTTCGCGTGCACCGGCACCACCCATCATGCATGGCGGGCGCACTGGTCGTGCCTGCACTCGCACGTATTGTGCGTCGCGACATCCTTCGACGCTTGCCGACAGGTCGAGCTGCAGAACCGATCACTCCCGGTGAGCTGGCACGAACAGGCAGGATGATCGCAAGTGTGGACGTCCATTCTTCATCTCCTTCAGGCTCGTTGATGAGGCTGCCGATCTTTGGGAGCCAGTGAACGCATCACGCCGTTGTCTTGGAAGCGCGGGAGGCATCCACCCAGACGCTCAACTCGCGCGCGGCAACCGCCATGGCCAGCCTTGTCCCTACGCCGACCATGACTTTGGTCATGCGCGCGCTCAGGCCACCACCCAGCACGTAACCGACGCCGGCCGCTACGGCCAAGGTGGCAAAGGGGTTGCGCTTCAGCTCATCGACAATGAAGTGCTGCGCATCATTCGCCGCGTCTTGCAGGGTCGTGACCAACGTCTGGGCATCATGCTGGATCTGACGCCCGCGACCATGGATCGCTCCCACTGGCCCGTCGGAACCTTCGTTCGTCGCCGTGCTCGCGTTGTTGCGCATACGGGTCCCCTTAATGACGAATGGCCAGGCGGCCCACGACGAGGCCAAGACCAAGAGCCATCATCACCGCTACGACCGGACGCTGCTCAACGAAGGCGCGCGTCTGCCGTTCAACGTCGGTCAGCGCCGTAGCCACGCTGGAGCTTGTCAGCGGTGTGTACCGCCGCGCACTGGCACCATCATTCTTCATGGTTCTCTCCTTTGCGATGAAAGCGACCGGCCCCCCATCCACACGCCGAGCAGAAATCCACCAATCAACCATGGGAGGGGGAAGCGCCGGATGTGTGCAACAAGGTCGAGTTGCCCGCGGGCCGCACCGGTGAGCTCGTGGACAGCCGCGCGAACCTCCTCCTGATCGCGCTCAATCGAATGTAACAACTCACCGCGTTGCTCTGTGTAATCAGTTGCCTCCACGGACCGCCCCCCCTTCCAACTGTGGCTTCGGGCTTCCAATGGTATGGGCGGCACCAGCATTCGCACTCGCCTGGTTGGCCGATCGTATGGCGATCGCCAGCGCCGCCGCGGCGGCTGCGTTGATCAGTCCCAACATACCCAGTCGAAGAAGCAAGGTTTGATCGGCAGCCATCCATTCGATGAAGCAGGCGACCAACGCGAACCATGCCGCGAGGGCCAGCACCAGACTCACCGCGCCAAGCATCGCATTGCGAAGCGTCCGGGAGACCAGTTCTTGTCCTTCCAGCAGCGCCAGGTCGATGCGCTTGGTAATCACGCCTTGGCTCGCGACCACCAGGTGCTCCAACGCCGTGGACACGGAAGGTTCGCGCAGCACGCCGCCATTCCTGGATTCAGTCTCAGGGCTCATCCTATCGTCCTCTACAATCCCAGGCTCCGACGACGACGAAGACACGGCAGGAGCGCCACCGCCGATGTGCCGCAGGCGGATCGGACAACGCGCTACAGGAAACGCAGTAGGAGTTCATATCGAGAACCTTGTTCGTATCATCGGTTTCACGACGGAGCCGATTCTGTGCCAGATCGCGGCGCAGCGGCTCGTCACATTTGCCGCCGAAATTGAGGCGCCGCACGGCTGCCAACTTACAGGGAGACAGCAAGAGTTGCATTGGCGGTCCGTATGGGACCACTTCTTCAGACTCGCCGATGCACTTCGCCGAAGCACCGTCGCAACTCGAAGCCAACGCGGTTCTTGCCGCCGACGGCGTGCGTCCTAATTCCTCGGCAATGTAAGAGTTGCATGCTTCGTCGGGTGCAGCCCGCTGTCTTCGCCTGGTTGCCGCGACGGCGCCACGGCTTTTCGCTGCCTGGCACAGGCGATGCTCACGCCTAGTCAGCAAAAGGATTCGCGGCGATGATCAAGCTCACCTGGATTCCGGATTGGAAAGCCTACTCCGTACGCCACAACGATCGGATCATCGGGATGGTACGTTTTCGTTATCCAATGCCGTTTCGACAGCGGCCGGAGTTCGCCTGACGTTTATGACCCATGGATCGAGACGGGAGGAACGATGACATAC
>CAZTDK010000967.1:0-2517 GCA_964611965.1 uncultured Binatia bacterium (SeqCode)
CCGCCGCACGCTCATGTTCGGCGTCGAGAGCGGCAGCCAGAAGGTGCTCGATCGCTTGAAGAAGGAACCGACGCTGGCCGAGGTCGAAACCGCGGTGACCAACGCCAAACGGGCGGGCATCGAGATCGTGCACGGCTTCTTTGTCGTGGGCACACCCGACGAGACCGTCGAGGACATGCGTGCGACCTTCGACTTCGCCTCCAAGTTGCGGCTCGACACCTTCGCATTCAATCGCCTATGCGTGTACCGCGGCACGCCGCTCTGGCTGGAGTACCTGCAGCGCGGCTTGGTCAAAGACACCGATGACTGGTACAAGTACTTCAAATGCTCCGAGATCGATCCCACCTGCTTGCCGGGTGAGGTGATCAACGTCGAGCGGAACGCCGGGTTCCGGCGGCTGTTCCGCTACAAGCTGACGCACTATCCGCTCCAGACGCTGCGCCTGCTCCGCCGCTTCATGCGCCACATGCCCGTGCGCGATGTACTCTACCTGCTGTTCAAGCCATTTCTCGGGAGGAAACAGGGCCCCACGAAGAACGAAGTGCTGTCACGCGCGGTCGAGCATCCGTCAGTGAAGGATGCAGCCGCCCACCTGACGCAGGTCTCGGATGTGGTCCTCGAACGGATCATCGAAGAATCGCGCGTCGAGCGGGCACGCCTGCAGCAAGGCACGGCGTTGGGGGCGCCTGGATGAGACACACGCTGCACCGCCGCGCACGCGGCGGTGCAGCGCCCCTCACGAGAAGAAAATGCGGCCACCATGGAGTAGTTACAGCCAGACTCTGAATCGTTGCTCCGCGTCTCGGCACCGCCGCGGTGGCCTCCATTGTCGCCTCGGGGATGTCCTATCTCCGTAACTTTACGGGTCCTGCCCGCCAAACCGAGCAGGCTTCAAAGCATGTCATCGCACACCCTCCTTTCGTCTTGCGTGAGTGAGAAATGCCGCCTCTCCGTCAGCTCCTAGCGCGGCTCTGGCACCGGCGCAGCAAGCTACGCGCTGCGCTGGGTCGCTTGACGCCGACGCGGGAAGGTGAGCCGGGTGACGGGCGCGCCAAAGCGCGCGCGCGCTTTTGGGATGGGGTGCGCGAGGGCCGGCGTGAAGCGGAAGCCCAGTGCGCGAAGCGAGAACCGTAGTCGCAGGCGCGGAAAGGGACATCGACAATGGGGGAACAGCGCAAGCGGGGCGTCGCCTGCGACAACATGAATCATCGACGCGCGCAGGCACCGGTGCGTCATTGCCCCGCGTGTGGTGGCGTCGTCAACGAACACGTCGTGACGCGACAGTGCAGTGACGCGCAGCATGCGGCGGCGCGCCGCCAGCAGACCGTGTATTGTGTCGATTGCGGTACGCAGCTGATGTCTTGAGGGCCTGCGGCCCGCGTCTTTTTCTATGGGCCGCTCCCGTTGGGTCGCTACGGAGCTGCCAAGTCCCGATGGCCTCAACGTGTTACCGGTGCCGCCGCGCCGACCGTGCCGGCAGGCGGGCGGGTTTGGTGGACGCGATGAAGTCGACGAGCACCGCGACGAAGCGCTCGGGGGCCTCGCAGTGCGGATAGTGCCCCACCCGGTCGAAGATCTCGAGGCGGCTGCCGGGAATGGCGGTGTGCGCCGCGACGGCGTGGCTCACCGGAATGAACGGATCTTGCGCCCCCCACACGATCAATGTCGGCAGCCGTGCCGCCCGATACAACCGGCTCAAGGCGCTCACCGCTTGGCCGCTGACATCGATCACATCGTGTAGGGAGCGAAAGAAGGCGCGGCGGCTTTCGGCGTCGACCAACGACGCATAGCTGCGCCAGATCTCCTGGCTGGCGGGGGTGGAAGGGACGCCGATGCGGTCGAGCCACGTGGCCACCAGGTTCCCCGCGTCGCGCAACCGCGGCGTGCAGAAGAGCGGAAAAATCGACTCGAATCCGGGCACGGTCAGCAGCCGGAGGTAGAACGTCACCTCGCGGCCCAGCCCACCGCTGTCCACCAGGACCAGGCGCTCGCAGCGCTCCGGGAGCTCATAGGCAAACTGCATGGCCACACCGCCACCGAGCGACTGCCCGATGATCGTGGCCCGCTGGTGTCCGAGGGCGTCCATCAGGTCGCGCAGCGTGTCGACATACGCGCCGAGCGAATACTCGCCCCGCGGCTTGTCAGACCGCCCCTGCCCGAGGAGATCGGGGGCCACGACGGTGAAACGCTCGGCCAGCGCCGGCATGACGTGCTTCCACGTCAGTGAGCTCCCGGCCATGCCGTGGACGAGCAGCAGGACCGGTCCCTTGCCGGCGGCGCGGTACACCACCCGATCGCCGTCGATGGTGATCGCCCGCGGTTTCATCAGCCCCCAACGCGATGTACCCGAGCTCATGCTCTCGCTACATACCCGATTGGCAGTTGTCAGGCCACGCGCACGGCGCCCGAGAGTCGATCGACAAGGGAGAACATTAGGCTGGCTCGTCGTAGACCTTCACTCGCCGCACTCATCTGTGCCGCACGATGTAGCCCCCAACGTAGAACTACGCGCGTAGA
>CAZTDK010000968.1:0-2507 GCA_964611965.1 uncultured Binatia bacterium (SeqCode)
GCGGCGTCTCGTACGTGTATTGGAGAAAGAAGTAGGGCAGGCCGGCGAAGTGATCGCCGTGCAGGTGACTGATGAAGATGACGTCGAGCGCCGTCGGATCGATGCCATCGCGCTTCATCGCCGTCAGCGTGCTCGAGCCGCAGTCGAGTAGGAAGGCGCTGTCTTTGCTTTGCACGAGGTAGCCGGCTTGGTGACGGCCGGCGGCCGAAAATGCATCGCCGGTTCCCAGGAAGGTGACGCGCACCGGATCCATCTCCATCTCCGTCAGGTGCGGGTCCCCGCGACGCGGCCGATCTCGCGCACCGCCACCAGCAAGGCCGCGAGGGAAGCGCTGCGCGCGCTCTTGATGTCACCGACCAGTGCGGCCAGCCTCGCGAGCGGCTCCTGATGCGCGGCGCGGTAGTCTTGCAGGCAGGTGGCGATGTTCGCGCCGTTGCCGTGGCCCTCCAGGACGGCATGCGTCAGCTGGCGGCGCGCGTCGATCAGTTCCTCGTTGAGCTGTTCGATGGCGCGCCGTTCCCAGCGGCTCTCCGCCGGCAGCTCGGTCAAGCTGTGGCGCACCCAGGAGAGATCGACCAGCTCGCCGACGCCGTAGTACGCCTCCGCGGCGACCGGGTGCGGGACCCCGATGGTCCGCGCGACATGGGCAATCTCGAACAGATCGGCGAGTTGATCGAGCCAGACGATCCGTTCCGCCAACGCCACGGGCGTCCCGTCCGCCGCCAGCGTGTCGGCCGCGACGCGCAGCGGGTCGCGTACCGCCGCCGGCAGCACCTCCGGGAGGATCTGCAACAGCTCGCGCGTGGAGGCCGCCAACTCGTCACTCAACGCGGCGGTTGGCTCGTCCTGCGGTTGCGTCGCGATGATCCACTTGGCGGCGCGCTCGACGGCCGCTTCGAGGGCAAAACAGCAACGCGCTTCGGCGTCGAGTGGCAGCGGTGGGTCGGCGCCGGCGGTGATGGTCTCCCACAGCTCGTCCGCCCCGGAAACCGCCATGGCGACCGCCCAGGCACGCACCACGGCGGCGGCCGAAGCGCCGGTGTCGCGGCGCACGCGGGTCACGAACGCCGCGCCCATGGTGTCGAGCACCAGGTTGGCAATTTCGACGCTGATGATCTCGCGACGCAAGCGGTGGCTGCGCACGCCCTGGCCGAAGCGCAGGTCGATGCGGTCGGGAAAGTAGCAGCGCAGAAAGGGCTCGTAGTAGGCCTCGTCGGGCAGGCGCGAGTCGAGCAGCTGGCGCTGCAGCGCCAGCTTGCTGTGCGCCAGCAGGACCGCCAGCTCCGGGCGCGTCAAGCCGAGGAACTGGCTGCGCCGGCTGCGCAACGCCTCGCGGTCGGGCAGGTGCTCGAAACGCCGATCCAGCTGGCCGTCCGCTTCGAGCTGCGCCATCAGGTCGCGGCAATCGGCGAGCCGCGTCTGGCTGCGGCGCTGGTCGAGGCTCAGGGCGCGCGCCTGACTGCGGTTGTGACCGAGCACCCGCTGGGTAATCTCCGCCGTGACGTCGATGAGCAGCTGGTTGCGCTCCGTCAACGAGAGCTGTTCGCTCTCCAGCGCCGACGCCAGCGCGATCTTGAGATTCACCTCGTGATCCGACATGTCGACGCCGGCGGAGTTGTCGATGGCGTCGGTGTTGATGCGTCCGCCGCGCAATGCGTACTCGATGCGGCCGCGCTGGGTGCAGCCCAGGTTGCCCCCTTCCGCGACGATCTTCACGCGCAGATCGGCGCCGTCGACGCGTACCGCATCATTGGCGCTGTCGCCGACCTCGGCGTGTGTCTCGTCGCGCGCTTTGACGAAGGTGCCGATACCGCCGTTCCACAGCAGGTCGGCCTCCATGCGCAGGATGGCGTGGACGATCTCCTCACCGGACAATCCCTCGGTAGCGCCGGACGCGTTCGGGCCCGCGTTGGCGTTCGTCTCGTCGAGGCCGAGCATGGTGCGCGCGGTGGGGGACAGCGGCACCTCCTTGGCATTGCGAGCGTAGACGCCGCCGCCGGGACCGAACGCGTCGGCAGCGTAGTCGGCCCAGCTGGCGCGCGGCAGCTGGAAGAGCCGCTGCCGTTCGGCAAATGCGCGCGCCGCGTCGGGTTCGGGATCGAGGAAGATGTGTTGGTGGTTGAAAGCGGCGCGCAGCCGGAAGTGCGGCGACAGCAACAGGCCATTGCCGAAGACATCGCCGCTCATGTCGCCGATGCCGATCACGCTCAACGCATCCTGATCGGCGTCGACGCCCATCTCGGCGCAGTGCCGCCGCACGCATTCCCAGGCGCCGCGCGCGGTGATGCCTTCTTGCTTGTGATCGTACCCGTGCATGCCGCCGGAGGCGAAGGCGTCACCGAGCCAGAATTCATGCTGCGCCGCCAGCGCATTGGCGATATCCGAAAACGTCGCCGTCCCCTTGTCGGCCGCGACCACGAGGTAGGGGTCTCCATCGTCGTACACCAGCATGCCGTTCGGTGGCACGATGCGGCCTTGCACCACGTTGTCCGTCATGTCGAGCAGCG
>CAZTDK010000969.1:0-2506 GCA_964611965.1 uncultured Binatia bacterium (SeqCode)
GTCGTCCGCGCGGACTCGTCGAGCTCGGCCGAATCAAACGCGTAGTGAATGTCCGTCAGTGGCCCGCCCTCACCAGGTGCCAACCCGTGCTTGGCTCGATCCATACTGCCTGCAGTGCCCAGCCCCGTCTCGTCGATGCCGCCAGCACCCGCAGCGGCTCCCGTTTCCGCGCCCTTCTTCTTACTCGAGCACCCGGCACCAACTGCGGCAACCAGGAGCCCTGCTACGATTACGTTAAGCAGTCGCTTACCCATCACACCCCTCCTCCATGACCGCCCGAACCGCAGGTAGCCGACGCACTATTCGAGCCATCGCGACCAAGCCGGACTGGTATCATCTCCACCACCATGAGTCAATTGAACTTGACTCGCACCGGCTGCGTCAGTGACGAAGAGTTTCTTGCGTCCGCTGCGCGACGAAGTGAACACGATGTAGCGGCCATCGGGAGCCCAGCTGGGGTCCTCGTTGTCGCCGGCGCCTTGGGTCAGCTGATGCACATCGCTCCCGTCGACCTTGACCGTGAACAGGTTGAACCCCCCGTCGAGGCGGCTCACGTAGGCGATGACGTCCCCCTTGGGCGACCACGCGGGCGCGGTGTTGTTGTTGCCAGTGAACGTGACGCGGCGCGCCGCGCCGCCGTCGGCACTCATCACGTAGATCTGTGGGGTGCCTCCACGGTTGGAGCAAAAGGCAATCTGCCGTCCGTCCGGCGACCAGCTCGACGAGACGTCGATCGCCCAGTTGTCGGTGAGCCGTCTCACCAGCTTTCCGGTGCGATCCAGAAGCACGATGTCGGAGTTGCCGTTGTCTTCGACCGTCAGCGCGATGAGCGAGCCGTCGGGAGACCACTTGCCGCCCAGGTTCAACCCCGGGCGCTGCGAGATGAGGGTCTCGCGACCGCCGAGCAGATCGATTGAAAAGAGATCGGGGTTGTGGCGCTTGAACGACGTGTACAGCAAGCTGCGGTTGTCCGGGTTCCACGACGGCGATTTGGCAACGGTCTGTCCCATGGTGAGCTGTTTCAGGTCACCTTCGTCGACGCTGGTAACGTAAATCTCGCTCAGCCGCCCGTTGCGCGCGCTGTCACGCGTCGACACGAATGCGAGGCGCGAGTCGAACGGGCCGCGCTCGCCGGTGAACTGCTTCATGATCTCGTCGGCAAACTTGTTCGCCATGCGCCGGATTTCCGTCGCCGGGCCGCGGTATTTGCGTCCGTAGAGCAGCTTGCGCTGAAAGACGTCGAACAGACGCACCTCGACGCTCACATTGTCGCCTTCCACCGTGTATGCGCCCTTGACCAACGCAAGGGCGCCGATCACCGACCAGCTGTCGAAGTTGATGGGCGGGATTCCACCCTCCGCACTGGCTTCGGCGGTGTAGCCTGAGGCCTCGGGCTTCTCGATGTAGGCGGCGCGATCGATGACCTTGAAGTAGCCGGCGATGGTCAGGTCACGCGAGACAATGTCGGCGAACCGCGTCCCCACATCCGACGGCGTCCCCTGTGAGAGATTCCGCAGTGGCGATACGGCGACCGGGTAGCTGCGCAAATTGGGACCGAAGATCGGAATGTTGACCTGCGCTCGACTCGGGCTGACACAGCTCACGAATGCGCCCACCACCACACTTACAAAAACCCACGTTCTGCTCATTCCCCTTCCCCTCACTGTTGAAGCTGCGCCAGACTGAATGGAACTTCGACGTCGCTGAACGCCTCGCGATATTTCTCTGGTGGCGGCGCCAGCGGATTGAGGCTGCGCACGGCTCGTTCGACCGACGTATCGAAGCTGGCATCGCCACTCGATTTGGTGATGCGCACGTTCATCACTTCGCCACTCTCCGAGATGTTGAAGCGCACGACCGCTTCGAGCCCCTGATTGGTTCCCGCCCATGCCCAATTCTGTTTGATGCGGCTTTGTAGCATGTTGTAGTAAAGGAGGTACTCCACACCCATCACAATTCCGCCGCCACCCTCGCCGGGACCTACGGAGATCGCCCCGCCGGGCTGCTCGCCAGGCTTGGTTCCGGTGCCGCCGCCACGCGCGCCGGTTTGCTGCTCAACTCGCCTGACGGCCGCGGCAATTCGCGAATCGCGCGCCTTAGCATCGGCTGCGTCCTTTGCCGCCTTGGCGTCTGCTGCCGCCTTCGCTGCCTTTGCTTGGGCTGCGTCCTTGGCGGCCTTGGCGTCCGCCGCCGCCTTCGCGGCCTTGGCTTCGGCAGCCTCCTTCGCCGCTTTAGCGTCAGCTGCTTCCTTGGCGGCCTTGGCCATTGCCGCTTCTTTCGCTGCCTTGTCTGCCGCCGCTTTGGCGTCAGCCGCAGCTTTTGCCGCCTGCGCGTCGATGGTCGGTGGCGCCGACGGCGGCGGTTTCGGCGGTGAGGCCGCCGGCTTGGCTTCCACGGGCGGCTCGACGGTCGGCGTTGGTGGCAGCTCGCTCTTCTTTGTATTCTCCGCCAGTGCGAGCTCGTCGTCTTTCGGCTTGTCTTCGACCCTCGGCGGCTCGGGCGGCGA
>CAZTDK010000970.1:0-2505 GCA_964611965.1 uncultured Binatia bacterium (SeqCode)
AGAGGTTGCGGATTTGAATCAGCGGCTCGGCCATCTACTTGAAAGCTAAATTGTTAGGTTGTTAGGTTGTTGGCTGTTAGGTCGGGAGCCTGAACATAACAAGCAACAACCTGGCAACCTGGTGATTCAAGCTCCTCATGGTGAATTCTTGCGAAAGCTGCGACCTATCGGAAGCGATGCCCGCCGCCGGCTAACGGTGAGGTCTGCTGGGCGGTCGCGTGGGTGGCTTTCTTCACGAACGCCACGGCGAGCTGGTCGCCTTCGTGCACGCTGTCGGACGTCAGCTCGCCGTACTGGTCGTTGGTAACCCCGAGCTGGACTTCGACCTTCCGCACCGTACCGTCGGGTTGCATGACCCACACTGCCGGTGCCCCGCGTTTGCCGGTCGGGCGTGCCGCCGGTGTTTCCTCCGCGGCGTCGGTCTTGCGTTCCGGGTTGAAGCGCAAGGCGCGCACTGGAACGCGTAAGACGTTGTCGCGTTCCGCCGTGGTGACGGCCACCGTCGCCGTCATGCCGGGCTTGAGTGCTAGATCGGTATTGTCCACGGCGATGACGACGTCGTAGGTGACCACGTTCTGCACGCTGAGCGGCGCATTGCGGACCTGCCTGACGGTGCCGCGAAACTGCCGGCCGGGATATGCGTCGACACTGAAGGATGCGGCTTGTCCGGGCCGCACGTCGCCGATGTCCGACTCGCTGACATTGGCGTCCACCTGCATCTTGGTGAGGTCCTGGGCGATGAGAAACAGCGTCGGCGTTTGGAAGCTTGCGGCTACCGTCTGGCCGACGTCGACGTTGCGCGAGATGACCACGCCGTCGACCGGCGAGGTGATGTCCGTGTAGGCCAGATTGATGCGCGCCTCGTCGAGCGAGGCTTGCGCTTGCAGCACCGCGGCCTGGTCGAGCGCCAGCTGCGCCGCGGCCTGGTCATAGTTGCTTTTCGCCGTGTCGACGTCGTTCTGCGCGACCAAGTCCTTGCCGAGCAGCTCGCGGGTACGGTCGAGCGTGAGCTTCTTGAACACCAGATCGGCGCGATCCTTGTCCACCTTGGCACGTGCGTTGGCCAGGTTGGCGTCGGCCTCCGCGACTTTGACTTGAAATGAAGCCGGGTCGATCTTGGCGACCAGCTGGCCCTTGGTGACCGGCGAGTTGAAGTCGGCGTAGATGGCGCGGATCGGTCCGGAGACATAGGTGCCGACCTGCACTGAGGTGACCGGGTTGAGCGTGCCCGTCGCCGTGACGATCGACTTGATCGAGCCGCGAGCAACCGGCTCCGTGACGTAGCCGCCGGCGCCGTCGCGATTGCTGCGACTCCAGTACGCCCAGCCGGCTCCGGCGACCGCCGCGACGACGAGCACACCGACCGCGATGCTGCGAAACCTAGACATGCTGCTCCCCAGCGAGACTGGCTCCCTCACCCCGACCCTCTCCTTCGAAGGTTCCAGACCGGAGCCTTGCGGCTCTCACCCTAACCCTCTCCCATGCCGGAAGTGGCATGGGCGAGGGGAGCTTGTTTTCCATCGTCTCCCGACGAGGTGTCCTCTCCCGCGCGTTTCTTCCGCGTGGGAGAGGGGAGGGTGAGGGTGCCGTGTGGGCGTTGGCGGCGGCCACGATCCTACTCCTCGTCCACGACAATCTCGCGATGGAAGCGCTCTTCGATGATGGTGTAGAGCGTCGGGATGAAGAGCAGGGTGAGGAGCGTCGACACCGTCAGCCCGCCCAGCACGGCGCGCGCCAGCGGGGCGTTGGTTTCACTGCCGACGGCCCAGCCCAACGCCATCGGCAGCAGGCCGAAGATGGTTGCCAGCGTGGTCATCAAGATTGGTCGCAGTCGCGTGCGTCCCGCGGTGATCACCGCGGCGTGTAGCTCGAGCCCGTTGCGACGCAGGACGTTGGTGTAGTCGACCAGCAGCACGCCGTTGCTGACGACGATGCCGACCATCATGATCACGCCCATGAACGACGTGGTCGACAGCGTGGTGTGCGTGAGAAACAGCGCCCACAGCACGCCGGTGAGGCCGAGCGGCACCGACAGCATGATGATGAGCGGATCCATGAGCGAGCGGAACTGCGACGCCAGCACCATGTACACCAGCATCAGCGCCAGGGCCATGCTGAAGCGCAAGCTCTCGAAGGTCTCGCGCTGCTGCTTGGTTTGACCGCCGAGCCGCACCTCGAACCCCGGGGGAATCTTGATGTCGCCGAAGTGTCGCTCCAGCTCCTCCGAAATGCTGCCGAGGTCACGCCCCGCCGGGTTGGCGGTCAGATGCACGATGCGCTGTTGAAATTTGCGATCCAACTCGACCGGCCCCGAGCCGCGCTGCACGGTAGCCAGGCTCTTCAGCAAAATCGGTGTCCCATGATCGGCATTGATGAACAGGTTTTCGAGATCCGCCGGGTCATTGCGGAATTCTTCCGCGAGCTGCGCGACGATGTTGTACTCGTTGCCGGTGATCGGATCGGTGAACAGCGACGGCGTGCCGGAGGCGTTGCTCGACAGCGAGT
>CAZTDK010000971.1:0-2499 GCA_964611965.1 uncultured Binatia bacterium (SeqCode)
ACGGCGTGGCCAAGATCGAGGGCCTGACCGACGCGATGCTCAACGAGATGATCGACCTGGGCAACGGAGTCATCGGGCTCGCGTTGAACCTGGAAGAGACGGAAGTCGGCGCGATCGTGCTGGGCGATTACACGGGCATCAAAGAAGGCCAGGAAGTGCGCACGACGGGCAAGCTGTTGCAAGTGCCGGTGGGCAAGGGATTGCTTGGCCGCGTGGTGAATTCCCTCGGAGTGCCGGTGGACGGCAAAGGGCCGGTCAAGAGCGAGGTCTCGTATCCCGTGGAAAAAATCGCACCTGGCATCATCAAGCGCAAATCGGTGAGCCAGCCGGTGCAGACGGGCATCATGGCGGTGGACGCGATGATCCCGATCGGACGCGGCCAGCGCGAATTGATCATCGGCGACCGTTCGACCGGCAAGACGACCATCTGCATCGACACGATCATCAGCCAGGCCAGGCTCAACAAAGCCGCCGAGGCGGCCGGCGACAAGGACTACCGGCCGCTCTATTGCATCTACGTCGCCATCGGCCAGAAGCAGTCCACCATCGCGCGGGTCATCGCGGTGCTCGAAGAAGCCGGCGCGCTGCCGTACACGATCGTCGTGACGTCTTCGGCGTCGGACTCCGCCGCCAACCAGTATCTCGTGCCGTTTGCCGGTGCCGCAATGGGCGAGTGGTTCATGGACAACGGCATGGACGCGTTGATCGTGTACGACGACCTGTCCAAGCACGCGGTGGCCTACCGGCAGGTGTGCCTCGTGTTGAAGCGGCCGTCCGGCCGCGAGGCATATCCCGGCGACGTGTTCTACCTCCACAGCCGGCTGCTCGAACGGGCGGCGCGCGTCGGCGAGCAGTACGGCGACGGTTCGGTCACCGCGCTGCCCATCATCGAAACGCAGGCCGGCGACGTGTCGGCGTACATCCCGACCAATGTCATCTCGATTACCGACGGGCAGATCTTTCTGGAAACGAATTTGTTCTATCAAGGGGTGCGTCCGGCGATCAACGTCGGCATCTCGGTCTCGCGCGTCGGCTCGGCGGCGCAACTCAAGGCCATGAAGCAAGTGGCGGGACAGCTCAAAGGCGAGCTTGCCCAGTTCCGCGAGCTGGCGGCGTTCGCGCAGTTTGGCTCGGATCTCGACGCCAAGACGCAGGCACAGATCGACCGCGGCAAGCGCATCATGGAGATCTTCAAGCAGGGGCAATACAACCCGATTCCGGTGGAAACCCAGGTGGCGGTGATCTGGACCGTGCAGAACGGGTACGTGGATCACGTGCCGGTCGAACGGGTCAAGGAGTTCCAGAACAAGCTGACGGAATATTTCACCACGCGCAAACCAGAGTTGCTCGCCAGGATCGGGAAGGAAAAGACGATCAGCGACGCGTTGAAGGCCGAGCTGACGGCGGCCGCCGATGCATTCAAACAGAGTTGGAAATGAAGACGGAACGGTGAGTGATGGCCAGCCCGCGAGAACTGCGTCCGCGCATCGCATCGATTGCCAGCACCGCGCAGATCACCCGCGCCATGCAAATGGTGGCGGCAGCCAAGATGCGCAAGGCGCAACAAGCCACGCTGATGACGCGGCCGTTCGGGCAACTCCTCTACCGCTTCCAGCGTCACGCCACGCGGCACGCTCGCAACTTCGCGCATCCCCTGCTGCAGGTCCGCACCGTTCGCAAACGCGCCGTGATTCTCGTGGGTACGGACAAGGGGCTCTGCGGGGCGCTCAATACCAATCTGTTCCGTGTGGCCGCGCAGTTTGATCCCGCGACGACCGTGTTCATTACGGCGGGCACGCGGGCGGCGCAGTTTGTCGCGCGGACCGGCCGGAAGTTGGCGGCGGAGTTTACATTCACGGACTCGCCGCGATACGCCGAAGCGCGGCCGATAGCCGGCATGGCACGCGACATGTTTGTGAAAGGCGAAGTCGATGAAGTCAAGGTTGTCGCGACGCGTTTCATCAACACGATGGCCCAGCAGCCCTTCGCGATCGCGTTTCTGCCGATCGGCGAAATCAAGGAATTGGAGATTCCCGGCGCGGAACCCGAAGCGGCGTTAGCCCCCGACACGACCGACTACGTCTTCGAGCCCAGTCCGGGGGCGACGCTATCCTTTCTCTTCGAGCTGTACCTCAACGTTCTCGTCTACCGGGTCTTGTTGGAGTCCAAAGCCAGCGAACAGAGCGCCCGCATGGTGGCCATGAAGAACGCCACGGACAGCGCCGCCGACCTGATCGAGGACCTGACCCTCGAATACAACAAACTGCGTCAGGGCAATATCACCAACGAGTTGCTGGAAATTTCGGGCGGCCAACTCGGCAACGACTAGCGGGAGTTCAACATGAATACAGGGCATATCGTTCAGGTCATCGGCGCGGTCGTGGATGTCGAGTTCACGGAAAACTTGCCGGCCATCTACAACGCGTTGACCGTCGAGTTCTCGGTCGAGAACCAGCCGATCAGATTGACGCTCGAAGTGCAGCAGCACCTCAGCGAGAA
>CAZTDK010000972.1:0-2498 GCA_964611965.1 uncultured Binatia bacterium (SeqCode)
ATGAAGGCAAACCCCCATGCATAAAACAGCAGGCCGCACAGGCACGTGTCGACGATACACTCCATCAGTACGTTTACCGTTTCACGCGACCGACAGAATCCAGCCTCCAGCATCGTGAAACCGGGCTGCATGCCGAAGACAAGAAACGCGGCCACCAGCGTCCACACGGTGTTCAGCGGATTGACGATGTCATTCCCCTTCAACACCGGCGGCGCCGCGTCTTCGGCGTGGACGCCATGGCCGATGAGGCTGGAGATCAGGTACATGGTTCCGAACAATACGACCAACCCAAGCGCCTTGCCCGTCAGCAAAAGATATCCGTAGCGCCGCCATTCGGCTTCGCGTAGCCGTGCCCCTAGACGGGCGAGCTTGTCGCCATAACCAGATCGCGCGAGCCGCCGCGAGTGCGGGCTGGGCTCAATCGTACACTCCACCTTATCCATAATAGCTCCTCCCCAAACGTGATGGACGTAGCGGAATGCAAGGCCAGGGCCACTCGGCGCCGGTCGCGCCGAAGTGCTGCCCCGGCCAATCGAAGCTCACTCACCTGTTCAGTAAGTGTGCAATGTTTATTCGTTAGGCTCAGTGCAGAGAATATATACACCATCCAGCTACAAGACTGTAGCGTAAAGTTGTACTGCGATCACGCCTATGGGGGACAGCGCCTCGCGCTGATGGCTGATGGCAGATGGTTCAGGCCATTCGCCATCGGCGATCAGCCATCGGCGGGCGCTTGAGGAAATCGAACTTGACCTGCCAGCAACGACTTCCCAACCTCAAGCGCTTTTGCGACGGCACCGCATAGCGACCAACGGGAGCGGGCCACAAAAGAGACGCCCGCAGGGCCGCCGGCCGCAGGTCCTGGCAGTCTGTCGGACTTGGCAGTGCTTAGCGACCAACGGGAGCGGACCATAGAAATGACGCCGACCGCAGGTCTAGCGGCGACCGATACGCGAGGCGTAGAGCGCGAGCCCGACACGATCGCGGACTCCGAGCTTGCGGAAAATGCGGTTCAAATGCGTCTTGACCGTTTCTTCGCTGATGGCCAGGCGCGTGGCGATTTCCGCGTTGCGCAGCCCCTGTGCGACGTAGCGAACGACCTCTTCCTCACGCGGCGACAGCGCGTTCGGCTTCGGACGCGTTAGCTGCGCGGCCATCTGCGTTTGCAGGCTCAACGGCAACCAGACATTACCCGTGGCCACCGTGCGGATGGCGTCCATCAGCGTCTCCACCGCGAACCGTTTCAACACCACCGCGCGTGCCCCCTTCCGAATCGCGGCCACGGCGTCGGCCGGAACCTCACTCGCCGTCAGCACCACGATCGGCACTTGCGGCGACAGCGATGCGATGTCGTTGAACACGCTGCGCTCCATTTGCAGATCGAGGAGCAGCTGGTCGCACGGAGTCTGTGCCAGGAGCGCCGGCAGGGCGTCGACCCGGTCCGTCTCTCCGACGACCGCGACCTCGGGCTCCGATTTGAGGAGCGCCTTCAGGCCCTGGCGGAAGAGGAGATGGTCGTCGGCGATGACGACGCGGATCGGAGGCGGCATGAGAAGTCACCCCTGCGGGAGCGTGATCAGCATGTGCGCGCCTGGTCCCTGATCGGCCGACAGCTGAATGTGTCCGCCGATCTCCTTGACGCGGGACGCAATCGACCACGGCGTGACGTCACCACGAAATCCCACCCCGTCATCGTCGATGTTGATCCGCACGTGCGACGCCTCGGAGCGAATCTCGATGCGGGCGGTGCGGGCGCGGGCATGACGCCGGACATTGTGCAGGCCCTCGTGTGCAATGCTCAACACCTGGTCGAGCAACTCCATCGATCCGGACACGTCGGCACGCATCGACAGCTGCGTTCCGTGGTGGGCGTCGTCTGCCGTGGGCGTGACCTCAACGCCGGCGAGCGTGCGCGCGTAGCGGCGCATGTCGTCATACTCGCGCTGCACGCTGTCTTGCAGCTCGGTGAGGTCCGTCATGGCTTCGGTGACGTCACTCGCGCGCAGCAGCCGCCGCGCGCCCTCCAGTCGCAGATTGATGCCCGCCATGGCCTGCGCGTAGCCGTCGTGTAGCTCGCGCGCGATCCGATGACGCTGCTCGGCGACCTCGAGCTGGCGCATCTGCTCTTGCAGCTCCAGCCGTTGCTGGCCAAGATAGCCGACCAGGTAACCGGTGATTGCCAGGTACACCGGACGCATGATGTACACATCGGCGCCGCCGCGCGTCGAGATCACCAGAAGGGAAAGATATAAGCCGAGGGTAACGGTCGTGATCACCATCGCCTGACGCAACCCGCCGCGCAGCCCGCTGGCGACCACCGCAAACGCAAAAAATGGATACGCCGGACTGGTCACCCCTTCCGTCATCACCGCGATGGTGACCGCAAAGAGCACATCGATCCAGATGGTGCGATCCACGATGTGCGGTGGCATGACCCGCTTCCCCTGCAAAGCCAGATAGACGGTCACGCTATAGGCGAGATGCGCCGCCATGACGAT
>CAZTDK010000973.1:0-2497 GCA_964611965.1 uncultured Binatia bacterium (SeqCode)
TCGTATCGCCGAGCACCGCGATCTCGGCGCCGGGATCGAAATCTTCCCGCTGGATGCGAACCTCGCTCATCCGCCGGTCACCGGCGGGAAAAAGGCGACCTCGTCATTGGCGCCCACTCGTGCATCCAGACCCGAGTGGTTCTGATTGACGGCGCAGCGGATCAGCTTCGTGTCGGCGAACGTCGAGCACCTGCGCGGCTACACCGATCGCTTGTGCCGGGCGCTCGACGCCTATGCGAAGTTGCCGCTCCCGGCCGACGCCCTGGCCCCCGCCGCGGCGGTGCGTCGCGGGCTGCGTCTCGACCAGGTCCTCCGCGATCTCCCCGGGGTGCTCGACGATTGCGAGGAGGGCGCCCGGCGCACCAAACAGATCGTCGGCGAGCTGCGCAGCTTTTCCCGCAGCGACGAGCGCGACGGCTGGCGGCCGACGGACCTGCATCGCGGCCTCGCCAGTACGCTGAGCTTGCTGGCGCCGCGCTTCAAGGCGCATGTCCGCGTGCACCGCGACTTCGGCGATTTGCCCGAGGTGGACTGCATCTCGGGACAGATCAATCAGGTGTTCATGAACCTGCTGGCGAATGCCGCCGACGCGCTCGGCCCGCGGCCCGGCAACATTTGGATCAGCACGCGCTGCCTGAGCGTGGGGCCGCAGGCGCAGGTAGCGATCGCCATTCGCGACGACGGCCCCGGCATGACGCCGGCGTTGCAGGCACGGATCTTCGAGCCGTTCTTCACCACGAAAGAGGTCGGGCAGGGGACAGGGCTGGGTCTCAGCGTCTCGTACGGAATCGTCCAGCGGCACCGCGGCGCGTTGAGCGTCGCGTCGGCGCCGGGCGCGGGAGCGACGTTCACGATCACGCTCCCGGTGACGCAGGGCGAGAAGTAGTGCGATGGGGCGAGAAGCCCCAGCCGTCCTTCGTTTGAACACTGATCGAGCTCGTGCCGGCGTTCTCTGCAAGAGCGGGACGTTGGGTGCCGTCGGTGCGAAGTCGTTGCGCTCCGCACCATGTGCACCCAACGTCCCGCCCCGGCCGGCAAAGCCGGATCAGCCGGAAAACATCGATTGAAGCAGACATCAGGCGGGCCTGGCGGTTGAAACCGCGGTGGCACCGCCGTGACCTCGGATCTCGATGATCTCGCGGCGCTCGCGGCGCACGCGAAGCGTGTGAGCGTGGAGAAAGTGTGACCCCTGGCGGTCGAGCGTCGGGCACGCGTGGCGGCGTTACCTTGTGACGGCCGGGGGCCGAACCGCGCGCCATGTCGTGCAATCTACCAGCATTGCGGAGGCACGATGGCATGATCCGAGAATGGGAGGAGTGGGGCGCGTCAAGGTCGGTGATCAGGTTTATGACGAAGGGCTCTTTCGTCTCTTGAGGGCCGAATGGGACCGGCAGATTGCGGCCATGAGGGGCGTTCGCGAAGGCTCACAATGGAGATCGCAAACACCGGTCGCCCCGTCGACCGTTTGCCGACCGGCGGCCTTGCCGAACAGCCGGCTCCAGGCGAAAGCGGGCAGGAGCTGGCTTCCACAGGCGCCCGGCGCGCCTGAGCCGGGGTGTTGGCTGGCATCGAGATTGTGTGGACTCGCCGGAGGACCACGCGTATAGGAGAATGTCATGCAGGATAGTCAAGTAGCGGCGCCAGACAATACGGCCGTGCGGGTTGCCTTGTGGCGGGCGCTGCACGTAGCAGTCGACTCGCCGCCGCACGTGCTCGAAGACGAAGTCGGCTTGCAGCTGGTGGCTCCAGAGGACGGATGGCGCAGCCGCCCGGACATGAGCCCGTTCACGCGGCCCTTTCGTGCCTCCATCGTGGCCCGCGCTCGCTTCATCGAAGATCTCGTCGCGGAGCACGCTACCCGTAGCGTCAAGCAGTACGTCATCCTCGGAGCCGGCTTGGACACCTTTGCACAGCGTCGGCCTGAGTTGGCTTCCCGTCTGCTCGTGTTCGAGATTGATCGGCCCGGCCCTCAGGCGTGGAAGCGCCAGCGCCTCGTCGACCTCGGCCTCGGCATCCCATCGTTCCTGCGGCTCGTGCCAGTCGACTTCGAAGCAGGTGACGCGTGGTGGGACCGGCTGGCAGCGGCTGGCTTCGATTCCGGGCGGCCGGCGGTGGTGGCGTCCACCGGTGTCAGCATGTACCTGACCAAGGACGCCATCGCGACAACGCTGCGCCAGGTGGCGGCGCTCGCCCCGGGCTCGACGCTCGCCATGTCGTTCATGCTTCCGATCGAGCTGGCGGATCCCGAGATGCGCCCCGGGATTGAGCGAGCAGCGGACGGGGCGCGAGCAAACGGCACGCCCTTCATCAGCTTCTTCACGCCGACAGAGATGCTGACACTGGCCCGTGAAGCCGGCTTTAGAGAAGTCCGGCACATATCAGCAGCTACGCTTGCCCAACGCTATTTCGGAGGCAGGACAGATGGCCTTCGTCCGCCAAATAATTCAGAGGAACTGCTGGTAGCGACAAGCTAAAATCAAACGATGTTTCAATCGGG
>CAZTDK010000974.1:0-2475 GCA_964611965.1 uncultured Binatia bacterium (SeqCode)
GCCGAACATGACGCTGCATGCGCCGCGCGGAAGAGCGCCGCGCGCGCATGAGCTTTTGCGTTCGACGTATGCGAGAGAATGATCGTGCCAACAGCCAGCAATAGTTCGCTACGGGCGCATCTGCTCGTCGCATGTGTGGCAGGCGTCTGGGGTACGCTTGGGCGTTTCGCTCTCGATTGGTATCTCCGCTTTGCCGGCTTCAACGAGATTCCAAGCCAGCCCGCACTAACTTTCGTGATCGGGTCTGTGCCGGTTTGGGCCGCGGTAGCCGTAGGCGTCTGGACGCCGTTCACGGGTGCCCTCGGTAGAGCCAGCGTCCGGGGGAGTCTTCTTCTCGGGGGTTTGGTCGCCATGCTTGGCACGTTGATCTTGTATGGGCTCTTCGTGATTCACATGGGTCTGCCGACTTCATTGGTCGAAGTCGTGAACGTGTGCCTCTTCTTTCCGTTGTTTCTGGCGACCGCACTCATGACTGGCGGTGTCATTGCGCTTCCGGCCACCGTCGGCACCGCCGTTCTTCTTCATTCTCTGCTTCACGCAATGCAGGGTGACGAGGGTCAGAGCCAAAATCCGTACGGTCTCCGCAAGCCCCGGGCCGAACCCCTATCAGGCCTTCGTTGTCAATCGACGACAAAGGTCCCGTCACGGGGGGCGGGGAACCCGGCGCGTAAAAAGCGGCGCGGTGTGTGAGTCGAAGAGCGTGGGCTGACTTCGTTTCGAAACGCGGCGTACAGACTCGGTGGTCTGCGCCAAACACCTATCGAGGCTCGTGTCGCAGAGGGCAAGGAGCCGCGTGTCGAGAGTCGGGGCCTCTGCACGGCCTAGAAACACATCTGTGCCCTCATACCGGACCAATCAAGCAACAGGCTCGAACCGAGGAGCAGCTCGTCCAGTTCGTTACGGTCTCGGGGGAGGGGCAGCCCATCGGGTCTTCGAGCGCCACCGGCGCCGAAGCTGTGTGTGAGCGGGAACGCGCGGCCAATCAAGCCCGGGGGCTTGCGGGTCAGCGGCCATGTGCACCGGTGAGCGGTCCGTGCCGCAACCATCGTGCGTGGTGCACTGCGAAGGCTCGACCCATGGCGCATCCAGTTCGGCTGAAGGCTCATCGCGTTCCCCTCGTCGTCCGACCTGCTCTACTCGGTGGCGGTGCCCTCCTCTGCTCGGGTAGCTGGTTGAGTGCGCTGGCGGCGATTGGGTGGAGCAACGTCCTTCCCGCCTTCGCGAGTGTGGCTGCGGGGGCCTTGCTTTTTGCGGGGCGTGGGAGAGGCGGCAGGCGCTCCCAGCGCACGCGCCGAGCGCGGGGGGCTGGTGGGGCGCGCGGCCCCTGCGGATTCGGCCGCGGGGCGGGGAGCGTCCAGGGCGGCAGGGTGGTCCGCCGGCGCTGGGAGCGCCTGCCGCGGTGGCGGGGTGGAACTGCCGACGAATTTCTTGAGATCGAAGGCGGTGCGCTGATGCAGCATGCAGTAGACCGCCCGCCCGAGCTTGTGGGCGAGCACGCTGCGCGCCTTGGCGTTGCCATGCTGCTGTTCCAGGCGCGTGAAGAAGGCCTGCCCGAGCCCATTGTTGCGCAGAAACAGGGTGGCCGTCTCCGAGAAGGCCCACTTGAGGTAGACACTGCCGATCTTCGCGCCGCTGTAGCCGTAGTGCTTCCCGGCGGACTCCTTGGCGCACTTGACCAGGCGGGCGTACGAGAGAAAGTCCTGCACGGTTGGGAAACGCGCAATGTCGTGGATCTCGTAGAGCATCACCAAGCCGAGGATCTTACCAATGCCGGGTACTGAGCGCAGGCGGTAGAAGGTGTCGGCATCGTCGATTTTGGCCGTGCGCACCAGGTGCAGTTCGAGGTCAGTGAGCACCGCGTCGTAGTGATCGATCAGGCAGAGGTCGGCCTCGATCGATTTGCGCACCTGGGGATCCGGGAAGTGATCGGGCACCGTGCGGCGGTTGGCTTGGTACGAGATGCGCTGGGGCAGCGGCGGCAGGTTGTACTGGCTGGTGGTGTTCTGAATGTGCGCGAGCAGGCTGGCACGCTGGCGCGCGAAGCGGCAGCGCCGACGCAGCAGGTCTCGAGTGGCGCACATCGCTCGCGGGTACACATAGGCCGTCGGGATCATGCCGCCCCGCAACAGCACCGCGATCTTGTGAGCATCGATGCGGTCGTTCTTGGCCTTGCCACCATGGATCGCCTTCATGTAGAGCGCGTGTCCGAGCACAAAGGCGATGTGCTCCTGCGCGCAGAGGTCGGCGAGCCAGTACCAGGTGAAGATGCATTCCACGGCCACCACGAGGTCCGTACGGTACGCCGCGATGACCTTCAGGAAGGTCTCCGGACCGGCGGCCAGGTCCTTGTGCACGAGTACGTTGCTGGCGGCGTCGAGGATGCAGACGTACATCGTACGTGCATGCAGGTCGATTCCGCAGTAGTATTGGTGTTGCTGTGTGTAGAATCTCATCGCAGGTCTCCTCTCTGCCCTT
>CAZTDK010000975.1:0-2475 GCA_964611965.1 uncultured Binatia bacterium (SeqCode)
GGCTTGGCTCTGGCTTTGGCGAGCATTGACGCGGACAAGTCGACACCCACCAATTCGGCCTCAGGCCAGCGCTGGGCGCACTTGACCAACAGCTCGCCGGTGCCGCAGCCCACATCGAGAATCCGCGTCGGTGTGAGGTTCGTGGCGGCGGCGAGCAAGCGGTCGTGCACGCGCCCGTAGTACACCCACTGAAAAATCGGCCGGTCATACACCGTGCTCCAGAGCCGGAAGAGGTTGAGCACGGTCGGATCACTGGCCTCCGTAGTTGCGCTGGTCATCACGGCTACCTCCTCCATGTCCTTGCTCATTGTGCGCCCGTTGGGGGGCGGGGGTACCACTTCTTACCTAGTGATCAATCGGTAGGCCGCCATCGCGTGGATCATGGAATCCAATGATCGAGGTCAGCTCGTGCCGGCGCGCCGTTCGATTTCAGTCCAGTGCGCGTTCGAAACCGGCATCACCGACAAGCGCGGCACGCGCACCAGCTCCCAGCCGGCGAACTGGGCGTGGCCCTTGATCTCGGCAAGCGTCACCGCTCGCGGCAGCGCCGCCACCGGGGCGATGTCGATCACGAGCAGCTTGGGGTTGGTCTGCTTGGGATCCGGGTAAGCGCTGCTCAGCGCAGTGGCGATGCCCACCACGGCCTTCTCGTCGCCGGTGTGGTAGATGAACAGCCGATCGCCCTTCTGGACCTGCGCCAGGTTCTTCAGCGCCTGCGGATTCTTCACCCCATCCCACACCGCACGCTTGTCCTTCTGCAGCTGGGAAAACGAGTAGGCCGTCGGCTCGGTCTTCAGCAACCAGTGTCCCATGATGCCTCCCTGCGTGAAGCCTGTTCGTGCTCGTGTTCGTAAAGTGGAAATATTGTGGAAGCCGATGGCCCGTGCAGGCGACGGGCAGGAGGAAGGCCCATCCCTCCCACGAGATCTCCAGGTAGTCAAATGATCTTCCATCCACCCGCGAACACGAGCACGAGCACGATTCTCACGATTCACTATCCTCTCTCGGAAGAGCTCGCACGTTTTCTGACGGTGTGCTTCCGGTCCGGTCCGTATTCGGCCTCCAAGTATGCGACGATATCGTCCGATTCGTACATTTCGCGGCCGCTGTTGGGGTCGATGAGATAGGGCACCTGCATTTTGCCGCCGCGCTGGATCAATTCGCTGCGCTTCGGACTCCCTTTGGGCAAGTTGCGGACGATGGAGTCGAGATCGAGCTCGATCAACGTCTCACGGACCTTGCGGCAGTACGGCGAGCCTTCCATGTTGTACAGCGTCAGCGGCTCGAGTTGGGTCTCCCGATTGCCAACGCGGCAGCGCACGCCACGGCCCAGGCGTACGCCGCTGGCCAGGGCGGAGTTGAGGTTATCGACGAAGCTGGGTACCGGCAGTGACCAGCCGGCGCGGCGACCGGCGCCGTACGTTTCGTTGAGATACTCGATGATCTCGTCCGATTCATACAGCCGCGTGCCGGTGTTGGGATCGATGAGATACGGTGCCTGCACGGCACCGCCAATCTCGCTGAGCTGCGTGCGATGCGCGCTGCCCTTCCCGACCGGATGTTCGAGGTAGTCGAGATCGAGCTCGCAGAGCGCCTCACGGACCTTGCGGCAGTAGGGACAGCCTTCGAAGTCGTAGAGCTCGAGCAACTGCTTGGGCTCGGGCCGTTGGTCGGCGGTGACGCGCGGATAGAGCCCCCGCCCGAGGCGGACGACCGTGGCGGCGAAAGAGGACAGATCGTTGGCGAGACTCATCGGGCACCTCCGTGTGGAACTGAGAATATATGGACCAAAGTGCGAGCGGTTCAAGGGCCGAATGCAAATGAGGGCCGCGCGTGGCACGTGGCACATTGCGCGTCGTCAAAACGCTTTTCACCACATGTCACGTGCGCCGCGCCACGTGCCGCGTTCTGCCAGATTGACCTGCGCGGGCCGCGTGCAGTAGGGTCGCCGCCATGTCACTACTGCGCCTTACGCACATCGGAATCTGTGTGTCCGACTGGGAACGCTCGCTGCGTTTCTACCGCGACCTGCTGGGCTTCACGTGTCGCTCCGAGCTGCAAGTTGCGGGCGAGCCGAGCGACACGTTGCTGCAGTTGCGCAATGTCGAGCTGCGCGCGCTGTATCTCGAACGTGACGGGATGCGTATCGAGTTGCTGCACTACGGTTCGCCGGGACATCAAGGCGACGGACAACCCCGGGCAATGAATGCGCTGGGGCTGACGCATCTATCGTTTCGCGTCGATAACCTGGCGGGCACACGCGAGGCGCTCAAGGCGGCGGGCGTCCGCATCCTTGACCAAACCCACATCGATATTCCCGCCTTCGAGGCGGCGGCGATCATGATCACCGACCCGGACGGCACGCTGATCGAATTGGTGCAGGCGCCGGGCGACATCACCGCCCCCCCGGGCGCCTAAGGGGCCTGCGGCCGGCGTCTCTTCTATGGGCCGCTCCCCGTTGGGTCGCTGCGGGCT
>CAZTDK010000976.1:0-2472 GCA_964611965.1 uncultured Binatia bacterium (SeqCode)
CGCCACCTACCATCGCTCGGAGACAGCGAAGCCGCCTACGATGCGGCGCGGCGCTTCGTCGAAGAGACCCAGCCCGTGCACACCACCCCCGAGGTGCAACATGCGGCTGCATGACCCGTGGGCGCTCGGATTGCTCGTCGTCCTGCCGTTGCTCTTCTGGCTGCAGCGCCGGCAGCCGCGTGCAGCCGCGTTGCGCTTTCCAACGCTGGGCCTCGTCCGCGCGATTCCATACGCCGGCGCGCGCCGCTGGCGCTGGATCCTGCATGCCTTGCGCGGCGTCGCCATCCTCCTGCTGATCGCCGCGCTCACCCGACCACAGCTCGGCAAGGCGGAGAGCACCTTCTCGGGCGAAGGCATCGACATCATCCTCGCGGTCGACGTATCCGGCAGCATGCTGTCGGAGGATTTTACGCTCGGCAGCCAACGCGCCAGCCGCCTGGATGTCGTCAAGGCATCCGTCAAGGAGTTCGTCGAGCACCGCGACGGCGACCGCATCGGCCTCGTGCTGTTCGGCGCCCGCCCCTATACCCAGTGCCCGCTCACCCTGGATCACGGCTGGCTCCTACAGAATTTGGCGCGCGCCGAGATCGGGATGATCGAGGACGGCACGGCCATCGGCTCGGCCCTGGCGTCCGCGGCCGGCCGCCTCGAGCACTCGACGGCGAAGAGCAAAGTGATCATCCTGCTCACCGACGGCCAGAACAATGCCGGCAAGATCTCACCGTCCACGGCGGCCGACGCGGTCAAGGCGCTCGGTATCAAGGTGTACACCATCGGCGCAGGCACGCGCGGCCTGGCGCCATACCCCGCCCGTGACCTCTTCGGCAATAAGGTATATCAACCCATGAAAGTCGACATCGACGAGGACACGCTGCGAAAGATCGCCGACGTCACCGGCGGCAAGTACTTCCGCGCCACCGATACCGCGAGCTTGCAGCAGATCTACACCGACATCGATCATCTCGAACGCTCGTCGTTCAACGCCCCGCGTTTCCTGGACTACTACGAGCTCTACCCGTGGCTGGCCATTCCAGCCCTCCTGCTGCTCGCCGCCGAGGTCGGGCTCTCGCACACGCGACTGAGGAAGCTGCCATGATCGATTGGCGTCAGCCCGGAATGCTGTGGTGCCTGGCGCTGGTGCCGCTCGCCGCGCTGTTCTACGTCTGGGCATTGCGGCGGCGCCAGGAAGCCTTGGAGCGCTTTGCCGAGGCGCGCTTGCTGCCCACGCTCGCCCCGGATCGCGACCTCCGCCGCCACCGTTGGCGGGCCGGGATGCTGGTGACCGTGTTGGCGCTGGCGATCGTCGCTCTGGCCGGACCGCGCTGGGGCTTCCAATGGGAGGAGGTGCACCGCGAAGGCGTCGACGTGATCATCGCGCTCGACACCTCGCGCAGCATGCTCGCCGAAGACGTGAAGCCGAATCGCCTCGAACGCGCCAAGCTGGCGGTGCAAGACCTGGTCAAGCTGCTCAAGGGCGACCGCATCGGCCTCGTGCCTTTTGCAGGCTCCGCCTTTGTGCAGTGCCCGCTGACCCTCGATTACGAGGCGTTCACCGAGAGCTTGCGCGCCGTCACCGTCGGAATCATCCCGAAGGGAGGCACCGCCCTGGGCGAGGCCATCACCACGAGTATCGGCGCGCTCGAAGGCCACCAGAGCAAACACGAGGCGATCATCCTCATCACCGACGGCGAGGATCACGAAGGCAGTATCGATGACGCCATCAAGCAAGCCGCCGATCAGGGCATCAAGATCTACACCGTCGGCATCGGCACGCCCGACGGGGATCTGATTCCCATCACCGTCAACGGGCAGCAGAACTTCCTCAAGGATCGCCGCGGCCAGGTCGTCAAGTCGCGCCTCGACGACGAAACACTCAAGAAGATCGCCACGACCACCGACGGCGCCTACGTGCACGCCGAAGGACCGACGCTCGGGCTGGATACGGTGTATACCGACTACATCGGCAAAATGGAGAAACGCCAGCTGAAGAGCTCCATGGAGCGTCGTTTCGAGGACCGCTTCCAAATTCCGCTGGCCCTGGCGCTGCTCCTCGTGGTCCTGGAGCCACTGGTCGGCGAGCGCCGTCGTTCGTCCAACGGGCGGCGTCGCTGGCTCAGCGCGCGGAGGAAGGCCGCATGATTGCTCAGACGACGCGCGGGCGAGGACAGCTGGTCTTCTCCCTGGCCCTCCTGGCCGTGTTCTCTACATCGCCCTGCGCCGCCTGGATGAATCCGACGCGCGACAACATCGCCGAGGCCAACCGCCTCTTCAAGCAAGGCAAGTACGACGACGCGCTCGCCAAGTATGGCGATGTGCTCGTCGACCATCCGGAGTCGCCGTTGCTCAACTTCAACATGGGCGACGCCAACTACAAGGCCGGCAAATATTCCGAGGCCATCGCTTCGTTCGCGCGCGTGCGCCCCGGCGAACCCGACTCCAAACGGGTCGCCTACGCGGCATACAACATCGGCA
>CAZTDK010000977.1:0-2458 GCA_964611965.1 uncultured Binatia bacterium (SeqCode)
GCAGCCACCAATCCTGTCCTGAGGCTCCCCGAAGGGGGAGCCGGCCGCAGGCCCTCCGGCCGCAGGCCCTCCGGCCGCAGGCCTAGCTCCAGAATTCCGGCTTCACCTCACGGCTCATCAGGTCACCAAGCACCTGCCGCGCCGGCTTGCCCTCGTGCAGCATTTGGCGCATTTGTTCGGCGATCGGCATCTCGACGCCGGCGCGGCGCGCCAGGGCGCAGACGCTGAGACTGTTGCGCACGCCCTCAGCGACCATATGCATCGGCGCGAGGACATCGGCGGGCTGCTCGCCCCGTCCGATGCGGAGGCCGACCGTCCGGTTGCGGCTGAGGTCGCCGGTGCAGGTGAGCACCATATCGCCCACGCCGGACAGCCCCGACACGGTAAGCGGATCGCCGCCCATCCGCGACACGAGCCGAGCGATCTCGGCCACACCGCGGGTGATCAGCGCGGCGCGACAACTGCTGCCGAGCCCCATACCATCGGCGACACCAGCGGCGATGGCGATGACGTTCTTGACCGCCCCACCCAACTCGACACCGGCAAGATCCGTGCTGCTATAGACGCGAAAGCTCGGCGAGCGAAAGACGCGCTGCACGGCCTCCGCCGTTTCCATGGTCGCGGCAGCGGCGGTTACGGCCGTCGGCATCCCGGCGGCAACCTCGCGGGCGAAGCTCGGTCCCGACAGCGCGGCAACGCGTCCGGTGAACGCCAGGCCCAGCACCTCCGCGAGCACCTCCGACATGCGCTGCAGCGAGCCTTCTTCGATACCCTTCGAAGCGCTGACGATGTACGGCAGGCCGTTGAGGTGCTGCCGCGCCTCGGTCATGACATCGCGCATGACATGCGACGGGCTGACCGCGAGGAGCAACTCCCTCCCGACCACCGCGTCTGCCATCGCCGCCGTGACCCGCACGCTCGGCGGCAGCACAAAGCCCGGCAGATAGGTCGCATTCTCGCGCTGCTCGGCGACGGCGCGCGCCACCGCGGGATTGTGGATCCACAGCACGACGTCGTGATCCACCTCCGCCAGCAGCTTGGCCAACGCGGTGCCAAAGCTGCCGCCACCAATGACGCCGATGCGCATCCGTGCCTCCGCCAGCGACTTCGCACATTTGCAGACGACAGACAACCAGGAGGACGACAGACTTGAAGACAACAGACGACAGACGCGGAAACGACAGATTCCCGGAGTGGAACGCTCCCTGCCTCCTGCTCGGCACGCGTCACTACTCCTATCGGCACGCGTCACTACTCCTATCTGTTGTCTGGGTGTCGGTTGTCTGTCATCTCTTTCCCATGCTCCCGCGCGCCCTGACTATTGCGGGCTCTGATCCGAGCGGCGGCGCCGGCATTCAGGCCGATCTCAAGACCTTCGCCGTCTTCGGTGTCTATGGCATGAGCGCCATCACGGCGCTGACGGCGCAGAACACCCGCGGCGTGAGCGGCATCCATACGGCACCCGCGGAGTTCGTCCGCCTGCAGATCGCCACGGTGGCCGCGGACATTGGCATCGACGCCACCAAGACCGGAATGCTGCCAACCGCCGAGATTGTCCGTGCGGTCGCTGCGGCGGTGCGTGACCACCACCTAGCTCCGCTGGTGGTCGATCCGGTCATGATTGCCAGTAGCGGCGCGGCACTGTGTGACGACGACGCCCACGCCATGGTGCTGCGTGAGCTGGTGCCGCTGGCGGCGCTGGTGACCCCAAACACCCACGAGGCCACGGCGCTCACCGGTGTCACCATTCGCTCCATCGATGACATGCGCACGGCGGCGCGCGCGCTCGTCGACCGCGGTGCCCGGGCTGTGCTCGTAAAGGGCGGACATCTGGACGGCAGCGATGCGGTCGACATCTTCGACGACGGCGTCGCTGTCCGCGAGTTGCGTACCCCGCGCCTACAGACACCGCACACGCATGGCACCGGCTGCCAGCTGTCCGCCGCGATCACCGCCAGCCTGGCTATGGGTCTGTCGCTGTTCGCTGCGGTCGAGCGCGCCAAGCAGTTCATCACCGTGGCCATCGGCGAGGGCCTTCCCATCGGCCAGGGCAGCGGCCCGGCAAACCCGCTGGCGTGGTTGGGCCGGAAGCCGTGAGGCGCGTGCCCTCATAGAGTCTCATGAAGAGCAAAGGCGCCGCTCTACACATTGAGGGCAGCACGCCTCTCCAGCCACTGGCCTTTCGGAGCCACGGCAACCAAAGCAAGGCACCTGCGGCCTGCCAGGGCAGCCGCGGCCGGACTCAACTCAGCCTGGCAAACAGCGCCTGTATACGTGCCGCGTTGGCACCGATGTCGCCTCTGCCATCGCGTGACTTCGAGCGCATCTGCACGATGCTGCCGGCGCCGTCGGGCCGCACGGCGATCACGAAATCGTCGTGGAAGCGGAACAGCGACGTGGTCGACGTGCCTTCAAGCGCATGCGCAGCGACGTCGACCCGGGTGATCTCGGTATTGGG
>CAZTDK010000978.1:0-2455 GCA_964611965.1 uncultured Binatia bacterium (SeqCode)
ATAGGCCCGGCTTCGACGTCTTCGACTACAATATCTACGCCGTGTGCGGCGATGGCTGCCTGATGGAAGGCGTCGCCTCGGAAGCGGCGTCGCTGGCCGGCCACTGGGGTCTCGACAACCTTTGTTGGGTATATGACAACAACCATATCACCATCGAGGGCAGCACCCGCATCGCCTTTACCGAGGATGTCGAAACCCGTTTCCTCGCCTACGGCTGGAACGTGTTGCGCGTCGGCGACGCCAACGACATCGAACGCATCGAGCACGCCCTCGCGATTTTCCGCAAAACGAAGGATCGTCCGACGTTCATCGTGTTGGACAGCCACATCGGGTATGGCTCTCCCGGCAAGCAGGACACGGCCGCTGCGCACGGCGAACCACTCGGCGAGGAAGAGTGCCGCCTGACCAAACGCGCCTACGGTTGGCCCGAGGACGCGCAGTTCCTCGTGCCCGACGGTGTCTACGAGCACTTTGCGGCCGGGGTGGGCGCGCGTGGCGCGCAGGCGCACCAGCAGTGGACGGACCTCTTTGGAAAGTATCGAAGCAAATACTCCGATCTGGCTGCCGAGATCGATCTCATGCAACGCCGCGAGCTGCCGAGTGGGTGGGACCGTAACCTTCCTGTCTTTCCCGCCGACCCGAAAGGTATTGCCGGGCGTGACGCCTCGGCCAAGGTGTTGAACGTGCTCGCGCAGAATATTCCGTGGTTCCTCGGCGGTTCGGCGGATCTTGGCCCGTCGAACAAAACCACGCTGACCTACGACGGGGCGGGGGATTTTCAGATCGACAGCCGCGGCGGAAAGAATCTGCACTTCGGTATCCGCGAGCACGCGATGGCGGCCACCGTGAACGGATTGTCGTTGTCCAAGCTGCGCGCCTTCGGTGCGACCTTTTTCATTTTCAGCGACTACGCCCGACCCGCCATCCGATTGTCCGCGTTGATGGAGCTGCCTACCATGTTCATCTTCACGCACGACGCCATGGGCGACGGCGAGGACGGCCCGACGCACCAGCCGGTGGAACAGCTGGCATCGCTGCGCGCCATCCCCGGGCTGGTCACGCTACGGCCCGGCGACGCCAACGAGGTCGTCGAGGCGTACCGCTACGTCATGCAACTGCACCATCAGCCGGCGGTGCTGGCGCTGTCGCGACAACCACTGCCGACCCTCGATCGCGGCAAGTACGCGCCGGCGGCTGGCGTCGCGCGCGGCGCCTACGTGCTCGGCGATGCGCCCGGCGGCGCCCCGGAAGTCATCCTCATTGCTACGGGGAGCGAAGTCAGTCTCGCCGTCGATGCCCATGAGCAGCTGCTGGCCGCCGGCATCCGCTCGCGCGTCGTCTCGATGCCGTCCTGGGATATCTTCGACCATCAGCCACAGGAGTACCGTGACAGCGTGCTGCCTCCGACGGTGACGGCGCGGGTCGCGGTGGAGCAAGCCTCGACCTTTGGCTGGGAACGCTACGTCGGTACGACCGGGCGTATCATCGGCATGAAGACCTTCGGCGCATCGGCGCCGCTCAAGGAGCTGCAGCGGCATTTCGGCTTCGAGCCGGACCGCGTGGCGGCGGCCGCGAAAGAACTGCTGGGCCGGAGCTAGAAATGACGCCGGCCGCAGGTGCCTCTGCGCATACCCTCGCCTCCGGCGATCTGCAGGCGAAATTCTTGCCGGCGCAGGGAATGCTTGGTGCCTCGCTGCATTACCGGGGCGACGAGCTGCTGCGCCGCGTCGACGATCTCGCCGGCGCCGCGGCGCACGGGAGTACGGCCGGCATCCCGCTCCTCCATCCCTGGGCAAATCGCCTGGCGGGACTGCGCTATCAAGCTGCGGGACGGCGCGTCGAGCTCGATGCGTCCTCGCCACTTTTGCACCTCGATGCGCACGGGCTGCCGATGCACGGTATCCCGTGGTCGCAGCTGGCGTGGGAGGTGACCGCCGCGCGACCGGAGCGCATCTCGGCATGGCTCCAATGGAGCCGCAGCGATTTGCTGGCGATCTTCCCGTTTCGCCACCGACTCGAGATGAGCGCGACAATCGAGGCCAAGAGCCTGACGATTGCGACCACGCTGGTTGCTGGATCCGATGGCGCGGTGCCGGTGAGCTTCGGCTTTCACCCCTATTTCGGCTTGCCCGGGACGCCGCGTGCACAATGGCGGCTGCGTCTGCCGGCGATGCGCCAGCTGACGCTCGATCAACGCGGCATTCCGACCGGTCACGAAGCGGACTTCAACGGATTCGACGCGCTGCTCGGCACGGCGGACTTCGATGACGGATTTGCCCTGATGGGAGACGCCGCATCGTTCTCCATCGCGGCGCCTGGCCTGCGGATCTCCGTCGAGCTGCTCGCGGGCTACCGTTATGCGCAGGTCTTCGCGCCGCGTGACCAGGACTTCATTGCGCTCGAGCCGATGACCGCGCCGACGAACGCACTGAACAGCGGTCGCGGCCTGCAGCTC
>CAZTDK010000979.1:0-2444 GCA_964611965.1 uncultured Binatia bacterium (SeqCode)
ATCCGGCGATCGCCGCCTTGATCGCCGGTTGACCTTCAATTGAGGTTTTCGGGTTCAGGACTTGAGTTCTTCCGCGATCCCGTGCTTTGTCCTTGAGGACTTCCCTCGCAATGTCGCAGACCTCAAACCGCCACCTGATTGTCTGGCTTGCGGTACCTCTTCTATTGGCACCGCTTCGCTCGGCGGCGGCCGAAGCGTCTGCATACGACAGCGATCAGGATCAGGTGCTGTCCTTGCGCGCCCTTCTCGACGTTCGAGTTGTCGGCCAGGGACCACGGCCGAGCGTACTCGAAGGGGGCCCCGGCAAGACGCGCTACGGCGGAAGCAACGAGAGTGGCGAGTCGGAAACCGTCACCCGCTTTGCCGTCTCACAGTTTGCTCTGCAACCGACGGCGATGCTGCCATGGGGCATTCAAGCCTCGGCGCAGCTCAACTGGGACATCGACATCGACACCAACGGCGACCTCGGTGCCTACAGCAATGCGCCCCGCCTGGTCGAGGGATTCCTGCGCAAGGAGTGGGGTGGTGCGAACGGCGGGTGGGCGCTCCAGGGTGGTGCGATGACGCCGGCGTTCTCGCTGGAAAACACGGGCCCCGCGTGGACGCCAGCGGCGACACTGACCCCATCAGCTGCGAATACGTGGCTCTGGGAAGAGGTGAAGCCCGTCGGGCTGGAAGGCGAGTGGTGGGGGTCGCTCCCGGGCGACTTCCAGATCAGCACGGCCGCCGGCACGGGCTGGGGGCCGGATGATCTGGGGAGCGCACTGGCGCATCGCGGCTGGGTCCTGAGTGACTACTTGCCCGGTGTCAACAGCGCCGAACAGATCGCCGCCACCGGCAAGGAGGTGCACGTGTTCGACGAGCGCGACGGCTATCCGGCGATCTGGGGTGGCATCAGCGCCGCGGACCCGTCGCAGATCGCCGAGCTGCGTCTCGGCTACTTCGACAACCTGGGCAATCTCGGCGTTGCCGGAGTGTGGGAGACGCGCTTCGGCGAGGCGGGCCTCCGCCTTCAGCCCGTGGTCGGTTTGGAGCTCGTGATGCAAGGCCTGGTCGGCAACGCCACGACCCGCGGCAAAGCGCTGGAGAGCCGCTTCAGCACCTGGTTTCCGCTGGTGTCGTACCGTTTCGGCGGCAGCCGACTGTCAGCACGCTACGACAATTTCCAAGTGACCGATGTCGATGGGCCGCCCTCGACGCGGGAGAGCGGCTACGCGGTAACCTTCGCCTATTTCTTCGACTTCTGGTTGCGGCACCGCGTCGGCTTCGAGTACATCTACGTCGACAGCGAACGCCCAGGCGGCGATCCGAGCCACATGTCGCAGCGTGGCTGGCAGCTGAGTTATCGCTTCCGCTATTGAGAGCGAGGATGTTGGTGCAACGCTTCGGTTTCTTTGGCACCCTTACATTGATCGTGCTTGCCGCGGCGATCGGTCGGGCCGCCGAGATCCGCGGTCGCGTCACCGATCCGCAGGGGAAAGGCATCGCGGACGCCGTCGTCTTCGTGCAGGCGGTGCCGGCGGGTGCCGTGCCGTTCGCGGCGCAGCCCACCGCGGTGATGGACCAGGTCCACAAGGAGTTTATTCCGCATGTGCTCCCGGTCGTGGTCGGCACTCAAGTGTCGTTTCCCAATCACGACCAGATTCATCATCACGTCTACTCTTTCTCGCGGACGCGCACCTTCGAGATCCCGCTCTACAAAGGGGAACAGGCGGCGCCGGTGCTCTTCGACAAGGTGGGGGCGGTGAAGTTGGGATGCAACATCCACGACTGGATGTCGGCGGTCATCCTGGTTGTGCCGACTCCGTATTTCGCCGTGACGGCTGCCGATGGCGCGTTCACCATCGCCGCTGTGCCACCGGGAACCTACTCGCTTGCGGCCTGGCACGAGGGCAGCAAAGAGAAGGTGGAGGACACGGCGAAAAGCGTGCAACTCGGGCCCGGTAATGCCGACGTCTCCTTCACGCTATCGGTCGTGCCACGACCCGTGCGCGTGCCGATCCACGGCCTCCGGAGCTTCGAATGAGATGGTGGGCGCGGCGGCGCCTGCGAACGAAAATCTTCTTGCCCTTCTCGGGGCTCATTCTCGCCACCTTGCTGTCGACGCTCTGGCTGATCAATTCGGCGGTGAGCAACCAGCTGGAAAGCAACCTGCGCGCAAAATTGATGGTGACCGGCGAAATCTTCCGTGGCCTGGTGAGCGAACGGGCGCGGCGGTTGACCGCGGATACGTTGCTGCTCGCCGCCGACTTCGCGCTCAAGCGGGCCATCGCCACCTACGACCCGGAAACCTTGGCGACGGTGGCGGTCAACTACCGCGAGCGCGTCGACCTCGATCTGCTGTGGATCACCGATGAGTCCGGCACCCTGCTCGCCGCTGCCGGCGGGCACCAACCGGCCGGCCGCGATATAGGCAGCTTGCCGCCGTTGCAGGGCGCGATTGC
>CAZTDK010000980.1:0-2442 GCA_964611965.1 uncultured Binatia bacterium (SeqCode)
TCCCGATGTGCACAGCGGCGGGATCGACGCCCACGATGTTCGAGACCAGGCGGGTGCCTTCGGCCAGGTCGATGACCGCCGCCACCACCGGATAGTCGAAACCCGGGAATTGCGGATGGTGCACGACGACGTAGCTGTACACCGTGCCCTTCCCGCTCGCGGTGATCGAATCCCAACGCGTCGATTGGCACTTGCCGCACATCGGCCGCGGCGGGTGCCGCAGGACGCCACAGTCCTTGCAGCGCTGGATCGGCAGCTCGCCGCGCGCCACTGCTTCCCACCACCACCCGTTGTCGTGCCCGAGAGGCGGCCGCGGGCGCGTCGGTTTGGCGGGCGTCGCCGCGCCGGTTTGAACCGGGGCCGGCTGTTGATGCGGTTTGAACTTCAAGACACGGAAGCGCATCCAGCCGACTTCTTCGCCGGCCTGATCGCGGAACGTCGTCCGTGTGTCGATGAAGAATCCAATGCCGAGCGCCGTCGCCTTCTCCGCCGAGATGGATTGGATGACTGTCGTTGCCGAGACGCGGTCCCCGGGCTTGAGGTAGCGGTGGTATTCCTGCTCGCAATCGGTCGCCACGACCGCGGCGTAGCCGGCCGCATCGAGCAGGAGGTGCAGCTGCTTCTGCAGGTCCTGTCGCTGCTCCGCCATCGGCCGCGCCATCTCCACGCCCGGAAGTATCCACGCCTGCAGCATCGTCGGCGGGGCGACGAGACCAGCGTGCACGGAGGCCTTGGCCGCGTCAACCTCGGTGTAGGCCGGATTGGCGTCTCCCAGCGCCTCGCACCACTGGCGGATCATCGCCTCGTTCACCGGATCACGGGCAACATCGGGGGCGCCGATCTCGCGCCCGACGAAGGCTTGCAGCTGCTCGCTCAACGGCGGGGTTGTCTTCGATATACCTGCATCTGTCATTCGCTACCTCAGCTGAGCTTGCACCCTACCCTCTCCCACGCTGAAAAGACGCGCGGGAGAGGACACCAGTTTAGCTGGCTTGTTTCGTTCCCAACGTCAACCTGCCAAAGAAAGTCCGGGCCCTCAGCCGAAGACGCCCCCAGCGACGCAACGCGGAGCGGTCCATAGAAAAGACGTCGGACGCAGCCCTACAAGCGTTCGATGATCGACGCGACGCCGACGGCTGAGCCACAGCACATGGTGATCAACGCAGTGCTCTTGTTGATGCGCTCCAGCTCGTGCAGCGCAGACACCACCAGGCGCGCACCGGTGCAGCCGACCGGATGCCCGAGCGCGATGGCCCCGCCGTTCACGTTCACCTTGCTCATGTCGGGCTCGAACTCCTTGGCCCATGACAGCACCACACCGGCGAAGGCCTCGTTGTTCTCGATGAGGTCGATGTCGTTCAACTTCATCCCCGACTTCTTCAGCACCGCACGGGTGGCGTCGATCGGGCCATTGAGCAGGTAGTACGGATCGGTGCCGACGACGACGTCGGCAACCAGCCGCGCCCGCGGCTTGAGGCCGAATTCGCGGGCCTTGTCGGCCGACATCCACAGGACGGCAGCCGAGCCGTCGGAGATCTGCGACGAGTTGCCGGCGGTGTGAATGCCACCGGGCATTACCGGGTTCAACGCGCCCAGCTGTTCCAGACTGGTCTCCCGAATTCCCTGATCCGAATCCACCGTGCGCAGCTCGCCGGTCGGCGTGCCATCGTCCCCGAGCACCGGCGCCTGCACCGACAAGATTTCCCGCTTGAAGTGTCCCGCGGCGCGCGCCGCGATGGCCTTCTTCTGCGACGACAGCGCGAACGCGTCCACCGCCTCGCGGGTGATCCCACGGTCCTTGGCGATACGCTCGACGTAAGTGAACTGATCCGGGGCGGTATCCCACGGCCAGTCGGACGGCTGGAAGTAGCCGGGGCCGTGGATGACGTTGGTCCCGAGGCCGACCCGGCTCATTGCCTCGACGCCGCAGGCGATGCCGACGTCAAACGTGTCTGCCTTGATGAAGGCCGACACCATGTAGTTCGCCTGCTGCCCCGAGCCGCACTGCGTGTCGACGGTGGTGGCGCCCACCTTGTAGGTATTGCCAATCGACAACCACGAGTTGCGCACGACGTTGCAGGATTGCTCGCCGGCCTGGGTGACACAGCCGCCGATGATCTGGTCGACGGCGTCCATGTCGACCCCGGCGCGATCCAACACGCCTTTGAGCGAGAGCGCCAACAGGTGGGTGGCATGAAAGCCGTTGAGCCAACCGGTAATCGGCTTCCCGCGGCCTATGGGGGTTCGTACGGCTTCGACAATAACGGCCTCACGCATGATCCATCTCCATTTTGTTCGCTTCAATCAAGGCAATTGGTGCCCTCTCCCGCGCGTCCTCTCAGCGTGGGAGAGGGGGCAGAACTGGCAGACGTCTCCACCCTCTGTGGTTCATCATTTTGAGTGTCGGTTTCCAGCCAGCGCGGCGCCCAGGTGCACCAGGTG
>CAZTDK010000981.1:0-2430 GCA_964611965.1 uncultured Binatia bacterium (SeqCode)
CGCCACGAAGCTGTAGCCGAAGATGGCCTTGCGCGAGAAGCACGCGATCACCTCGCTGATCACACCCATGCCGGGGAGGATCATGATGTACACCGCCGGGTGCGAGTAGAACCAGAACAGATGCTGGAAGAGCAGCGGATCGCCGCCGAGCGCGGGATCGAAGATGCCGAGGTGAAAGGCGCGTTCCAGGCCGACGAGCAAGATGGTGATCGCCACCACCGGCGTGCCCAGGATCATGATCAAGCTGGTCGCGTAGTGCGCCCATACGAACAACGGCAGGCGGAACCACGTCAGGCCGGGCGCGCGCATGCGGTGGATCGTGACGATGAAGTTCAATCCGGTGAGGATCGAGGAGAACCCGGTGATGAAGATGCCCAGCGCCGTGGGGATGACGTTGGTGTTCGATGCCATCGTGCTGAACGGCGTGTAGAACGTCCAGCCGGTGTCGACGCCGCCGATCAACATGGCCCACAACGTGAACAGCGCGCCGATGATATAGATGTACCAGCTGAGCAGATTGAGGCGCGGGAACGCCAGGTCGCGCGCGCCGATCATCATCGGGATGAGGAAGTTGCCCAGCACCGCGGGAATCGACGGGATCAAGAAGAAGAAGATCATGACGATGCCGTGCATGGTGAACAGCTTGTTGTAGGTGTCGGCTTCGACCAGATCGCCGGCCGGCGTCAGCAGCTCGAGACGAATGAGCCCGGCGAAGACGCCGCCGAGCAGAAACATCACGGTGATCGAGCCGAGATACAGCAGCGCGATACGCTTGTGGTCCACGGTGAACAGCCACGAGCGAATGCCATAGTCGGCGTTGAGATAGTGGACCCGGGGTTGAGTAGATTCCATCAATGGCTTCCTTCGGCCAGGGGTAAACCGCCCGCCTTCTCGCCATCGGCCGGTTGCAACGACTTGATGTACGCAATCAGTTGGATCAATCCCTCTTCGCTGACCAGCCCTTTGAACGTCGGCATGATCGGTTGGAACCCGGCGACGATCTTCGCCTGCGGGTTGAGGATCGATTCGCGCAGGTAGGTTTCGTCGGCAATCACGGTCTCGCCGCTTTGCAATTGCACCGGCTTGCCGACCAGGCCGACCAGGAGTGGACCGCGAGCGCCCGCATCGCCGCGGTGACACGTGATGCAGCCGAGCTGCTCGAACAGGGCCTGGCCCGCGGTCGCCAGCGACGCGGCGGGCGGCCCACCGCTCAGCCAAGCCTGATACTCCGCCGGTTCCATGACGACGACGTGGCCGATCATGCCGGAATGTTCGGTGCCGCAGTACTCGGCGCAGAAGAGGTGATAGGTCCCCGGTTTGGTCGCCTCGAACCACAGACTCGTGTAGCGGCCCGGCAGCACGTCGGCTTTGACGCGGAAGGCCGGCACGTAGAAGCTGTGGATCACGTCTTCCGAGGTCATCGTCAACTTGACCGAGCGTCCGACCGGGACATGCAGCTCGTTGATCTCGCGCCGCCCTTCGAGATGCTGGATCTTCCACATCCACTGCTTGCCGACGACGAACACCTGCAGCGCGTTGTCCGGCGGCCGCGCCAGCGACACGTACACGCTTGCCCCCCAGAAGAACATCACCATCGACAAGCCGAAGGGGATCAGCGTCCAGGTCAGCTCCAACGCCATCGACCCATGGATCGCCGCTGGCCGGTCGCTCTCCGAGCGCCGCCGATACTTGAACGCGAAGTACACCAGCAGCACCGCGATGAGGATTCCGAAAAAGCCGCTCACCGAGATCAGAAAGAAATAGAGCGCATCGACGCGTTGTGCGACGGTCGACGCCTGCTCGGGGAAGAAGGGGAGGTTCGAGAACATTAGGTGTCCGACCGGGGTGTTTGGGTCTCGGCCGCTCGTGGCGCGTGGCCCGTCGCTCGTCGTTGCGGCCACGTGCCACCCGCCACGTGCCACGCGCGCGCGGTGCGCTCGCGACGCAGCATGACGATGAGAAACGTGGCCAATGCCAATACGGTCAGCGCGCCACCGAAGCGCACCGAGCCCATGGCGAGGGCGCCGTACTTGCCGGTCGCCGGGTCGTAGTGGAAGCAGAACAGCAGGAGCTGATCGACCGCCGTGCCGATCTTGTTCTCCGCCGCTTCCACCAGCCCGAGGCGCAGATCACGCGGCGAGAACTCGACGCCGTAGAAGTAGCGGGCCAGCTTGCCCTGCGGCGTCAACACCATGATGCCGGCGGCATGCGCGAACTGCTGCTGCTCCGGCACATACGTGTAGCGGAAGCCGACGGCGCGCGTGAGCTGCTCGATTGCCGCCGCGTCGCCGGTGAGAAAATGCCAGCCCGCCGCCGCGCCCGGGCGGCCGTATTCCTTCAAATACGTTTGCTTCTTCGCCGCCGCCAGCGCCGGCGTATCTGCCGGATTGAAGCTGACGGTGACTACCTCGAATTCCTTCCCGGCATCGA
>CAZTDK010000982.1:0-2425 GCA_964611965.1 uncultured Binatia bacterium (SeqCode)
GCGAGCACGGCATCGACGAACGAATGTCCACGGTGAACTTGCGCGACGGTACCCGACGCCTCGTGGAGCTGCTACAAGAACTCGATAGCGAGGTAATCGAACATGGACAACACCAAGCGCACGACTGACGGTCCACGCACGTTCGTCTACCGGGGGACCGTTCCGCCGCTGCTCGCGTTGCTGCTCATCGCGCCCCTGTTGCTGGTTTTCTTGTCGCTGGCGGCGGCAGTGCTCGCCGGTGGGACAGTCGCCGCGCTCGTGCTGCCGTGGTTCTTGCGCAACCGATTCAACAAGCGGCGGAATGCCGACTGCATCGAGCTGCCGCGCGACCAATACGCGCGCGTCGATCGCGAGCCGCCGCGGTTGCCGCCGCGGTGAAGAACGCGCAGCTCGCGAATTTGGCCAGTCGGCCTCCAGGAGGGTTTCATGCCGCTCAAGCCGCACGACGACCACATGCATCCCAATACCGGCGAATCGAACTTCAACGAGAGCATGTACTTCAACTTCTATGATCGCCAGGCCGCTCTCGGTGGCTTCGTGCGCTTGGGTAACCGCGCCAATGAAGGCTACGCCGAGATGACGCTGGCGGTCTATCAGCCGGACGGAACGGTGTTGTTCAACTACATGCGGCCGTCGATCACGGACAACTCGGCCTTCAATGCCGGCGGCATGCAGTTCGAGGTGGTCGAGCCCTTCAAGCATTTGCGGGTCCGCTACGATGGCGACGCGGTGTATCTGCCGCGGCCGCTCGAATTGGAAGATCCGAAGCAGGCCTTCACAGCAAATCCGCATTACCCGGTGCAGTTGCAGCTCGACTATTACGGTCTCAGCCCGATGTACGGTGGAGAGACCGACTTCGGCAACTCGGCAATGGTGTTTGCCAAAGGGCATACCGAGCAACACGTCAAGGCGGTCGGCCGTATCGCCATCGACGACCGGGAGACCGCGCTCCACGGGCTTGGCCTCCGCGATCATTCCTGGGGACCCCGCTCCTGGCAGTCGCCGAAGTTCTACCGTTGGCTGACGTGTCAGTTCGACGACAGCTTCGGCTTCATGGGGTCGCAGATTGCTCTGCAGAACGGCGTCGAGTTGCTCACCGGCTTCGTGTTCAAAGACGGCGAAAATCACCTCGTGAACACCTGGGAGCTCCACACTGACTGGGCCGGCGACGCCCACTATCACGATCGCCTGCGGGCCACGCTGCACACCGCGATCGGCGAGCTCGAGCTCACCGGCCGCGTGCTCACGATGCTGCCGTTGCGCAACCGCAAGCAGGGCAAGGTCACGCGCATCAGCGAAGGCCTGACGGAGTGGCGCTGCGGCACCCATGTTGGATACGGCCTGTCGGAATACCTGGATCAGGTTGTTAGTTGCTAGGTTGTTATGCGCATGAACATAACAACTTAGCAACTAGCCACCTAGCAACCTCTTCGGTGGGATCTCCGGCTCGACCAGGAGTGCCTCCGCAATATAGTGATCGAGATCGAAGAAGCTGCGATACTCCGGAATCACCTTGAACTGCCGGTCGATGAGCATGTGGTAGCCGTCGGTGTCGACTTCGAGCACGTAGGAGTCACCGCGGCCAGTACGGATCAGATCAACGACGCCGATACGCAGGCCGATCACCTCCGCGCTGCGCAGGGCGATCTTCTTGGCTTCTTCGCTGACGCTCTGCACAAAGCGGTATTTCGCGCCGCAGCTGACGTTGACGATCCAGTCGGCCGGCCGCACGTAGTGGTCGCGGTAGCGCTCGGTCCAAAATGCGATCTGGTTGTCGACGACATAGGCGCGGAGCAACTGACCCGGCGTAAACCCGCGCGCACCGCGGTCGCCGACCAGGCGTTGCGCGTAGAAGGGCGCCGGGTAGATCAGACGGTCGTCGCACAGCTGTCGGCGGCCCGACGACACGAGCTCCACGCGGTATCGATGGCTGCCGCTGTCGCCGACCAGCTGTCCGTCATCGAGCCAGACCACCACGTGTCCCTGGCCGGCACACGCGTAGCGCTCCTTGAGCAGAACGAACTCGTGCGCGCGCACGAACTCATAGACGTCGGCGGGCTCGGCGCTCATCAGCGTCTCGGGAACGGGCACGCCGCGGTTGAGCAGGCGCTCCTCGCTCGCCACTTTGTCCCAACACAGGTCCTGCGCGGCAAAGCTGGTGACGATCTCCACGCGGGGAAACAGCTGGCGGATGAACGGCCCGACCGGTCCCGGCGCATCGAAGGGCAAGGCATACAGCCGATGCACCGCGGCGCGCCGTGCGGGATCCGCCAGCGCGGCCTCGATCGTCAGCGGCTGCACCTCACCGCCGACCGCGGCGGCCGCGGCACAGAGGTCGCGCACCACCGGCTCGACGAACGGCGCAAAGTCGCGGCCGTAGAGACAGGCGATCATGCGCGCGCCTCGCGAACGCGGCGGGCGCGGA
>CAZTDK010000983.1:0-2423 GCA_964611965.1 uncultured Binatia bacterium (SeqCode)
GCCCATATCTGGAACGGGGTCCTTCCAGTCGTCTGGCACTTCGATCTTGGCCTCAATTCCCGTATGTTCGGCGAGCAGGTGGAGGAGATGGCTTCCGCTCAAGAGTTCAAGCGGTTTCCCGTCTGCGAACTCGAATGACGCTTTACCATAGCCACTTGTTGTCACCAGGATTCCCTTGGACGCGCCTTCGTTTTGTACCGTGCCGAATAGATCGCGCACGGCACTCACGCCGACCGTGTGTCGGTACCGCTTCGCTTGGATGACGACTTTGCCGCCGAAGATCGGCCGAGTGTCGTACGCGACGCAGTCGACGCCCCCATCACGTGAGGCCTGCGTCAAGCGCGTTTCGAGCCCCATCTTCTCGAATAAGTTCGTGATCAACGACTCGAACTCTGCGGGCGACAACTCCATTAAATTCGAGCGTTGATCGAGTCCCGACAAAACATCGCTCTCTTCGATAAACCGGGGATCGACCATGTTGAATTCAAGCACGGGCCGTACGGGGGCAAGCTCCGCCGGACTCTTAGAAACCGATGCGTTGAGTGTTTTTAGACAGGCGATCGGATCCACGTTCTGCAAGCTGAGAGCGGTGAAAGTGTCGCGCGTCGTTCGCACTGTAACCAAACATGGCCGCACCGGATGGCCGGTGCCCTTGTCGATGGTGTCGACATGTCCATTGAACACGATGCTATCAAGGACACCGCTGTGGTCGGCATCGAATAGCTCGTGCAATGTTCGCAGCGCCGTCTGCGCGACGACTGACGAATAGAGTTGTCGGCGGTGTGTTACGGGGCGCGCAGTTGGAACAATTGCGTCCTTCGCCTTGACGTACTTGAACCCGGTCGCCTCGGGCACGATCTCGAAAGGGGGGAGGTCGTACTCCACGACTAGTTGCTTTGACTCCGGCACATACGCGAGCTTTGCGGTCTGCGGGAACCCATCTGGATATGCGCTTCGGTCGAGTACAAGCTCAAAATACTGCACCACAGCTTCGCGCAATCCTCTCGTGAGGTCGTCTCGCAACTGGTCGACTTGCGCGTGCTGCGCGGCGGTGGCGGCCGTAGCTTTCGTGATCATTTTCTCGTGCTTCCGTTGCGCCTCGGCGAGTTCAGCCAGTCGCGCCGCCTCCCGCTGCCTGTGCACCTCCAAGTCCGCATTGTAGCGATCGCGTGCCTTGGCGGTCTGCTCCGCGTGCCGGTGTCGGGTGCGCTTGAAGAATTGCCCGAGCCAGGACATCGGTGCGGGCAAGTAGGGTTCGATCATCGGTGGGAGTTCCGCGACGTCCAATCCCCCCGGATCAAATGGGGGAAGCTTCGGAGTCTCCTTGAGTGTCTCCAAGTCGATGGAATGGGGCGCCCGAAGCGCATCGGCAAGCAGTCCTTGGAGCTGCGCAACCTCTTGCCCCACCTCCGCTGTTCGTTCGGCGGCGTCGGTGATCTGCGATCCGAAATACCGACGAGCGCGTTCCTTTTCGGCAGCGCGTTGCGCGCGCTGAAAGGCCCGCTCTGCTCGTTCGCGCTCGCGTTGTGCCCTATTGGCCGTCTGCTGCGCCCTGATTACCGTATACGAGATGGCATTGCGTCGCGCCACACGGCGCTCTTAGCACCGTTGACGGTTGCCACAAAGAGTCAGCTCCCGACGGAATATATGAGGCGAGCAATCGGGATTGGAGCACGGTCCCTGCCCGGCAAGATCGCCCGCACTCCGTGCTCCAAGCAGCGGATTTAGAATTGTTCTATGGGTTCACCGGGCGCGGCATCGGGGTTGCAAGTTGGGCAGCGTCGGATGTGCGCGTCGCAACTGTTGCTGCCGTACCTTGTGCCGCAGCCGCCGCACTGTAGCACCCAGATCGTGGCAAATGGGTGGGTTGTGCTGCGAGTGGTCGTCTTGCGAATAACGTCCTGGCCATGCCGGTTATTCCCGCGCTCGATCATTGATCGCCTCCGATTGCAGAACCTTCCCTGGCTCTAGCATGATGATTCGGGAATGCATCTGAGAAGGTCACCGAGAATTGCATTGGAAACAGCGGAGCCAAGACGCATCGCGTACACCGGGTTGTCTTCGAGAACCAGCCCCGCAGTCTTCAGATGAGGCATAATCAGATGAGGCATAATCGTCTTCTCTCCCAGGTCGTTGATCACCTCAATAAGAGGGTGGCGATTCCGGAGTTTCATCAACATCTCGCCTTCATGCTTTCTGACGATTCTCTTTGCCGCTGCGGTTGCGCGGCTGAGAAGGTCGTCGCAGGCGGCGTCCCACGCCTCGTACTGCTCGGGGAATGCCTTCATCAGGACCAGGTCGGAGTGAATCTCTGATACTGCGCGCGAGAAATCGTCCTCTTCGGGACCTATCGGAAAACCTAGGCTCTTAACCCTGATGTGACATTAATCAGGCCGTTTTCAAGAGCCGATCGAGCCGCCTGA
>CAZTDK010000984.1:0-2422 GCA_964611965.1 uncultured Binatia bacterium (SeqCode)
ACAACGGCAGGTCGACGATGGTTCCGAAGTCGTAGGTCGCGCCATTAGTGTCGGCCAGGAAGAGCGTAATCTCGACCGCGCCAGGCAGGCCGACGGGCGGCTGTGGCGGGGGCGGCGGATCGTTGGTGTCCCACTGATCGACCCAGTCGCCGGTGAGCGGATCGAGGTAGCGGAATCGCAGGCCGGCAACCTGATCGAGCAGATAGGCGGCAAGCGTCGATGGCGCCGGCGTCGCGGCCTGGCCGTTCATTGAATCACCACCCAAAGAATTGCCAGACCCATCGTCAGCCTCGGTCCCGGGCGATTCGGTGAGCAGTTGTTCCTGCCGTCGCAGGGCGAACAAGTTCGGCGTGTCCTTCATCGGGTCGAGCGAGTACGACACGATAGCGCGCCCACCACGGGTCTGCGACGTTCCGGTCTGCCGGCGCACCACGACGGCGAACTGCACCGCATCCGTCGGGACGCTTTCGGTCCCGGGGATCCCCACGAAGCTGATGCTCGGACCCGCCGTCGGCGGCAGCGAACCTTCGAGCTCATCCGCCATCTTCAAAACCGCTTCGCGTCCCGACGCATAGAGATCGGCGTGCTCCTCCGAATGGTTCTTGGCATACAGGGCACGCGAAAGCACCCCGTAGACCGTCATCAGAATGATGCCGAGGATCGCCGTTGCGACCAGGATTTCCAAGAGCGTAAACCCTTGGCGAGACCTGCACCGCAAGGCAGAAGGTGCCGCCACCGTCCCCGTTGGTCCCCTTTGCAGCGCGCTCGCAAACGTCGGCTCCGCGTGTCTCATGTTGTCATTCCGGAGCGGCTAGAGCGCCGGATCCCGGACGAAGTAGACGAGTTGGCAGGCGTTGGGGCTGCGCTCATCCCAGATCACCCGCACCACCACCTCGCGCATTTCATCCAGCCCGGTGGTGATGACCTCGCGCTCCCAACGAAACCCCGCATAGCCCTCGAACGTGCCTTGCGCGTCGCCGAGGCTCTGCAAGCCCTTGGTGAGGACATCGAATTGGATCTGGCTGACGAGTTCCCGTGCCAGCAGCGTGGCGCGCGTCAGGCTTTGATCACGTGCAATCGCCTTGATGTTGTGCCCCTGCAGGCCCAGCAGGCCGACGAACGCGAAAGCAATGACGGCGAGCGCCACCAGAACCTCGAGCAGCGTGAAGCCTGCAGCACGCCTTCGGGCCCTCTCATCGTGAGCCGCACGGAAGGGAAATGGAAAACCGGAAACAGAAAACCGGAAATGGAAAACCGGCACATTGGCCAGTTTCCAGTTTCCGGTTTCCTGTTTCGTGTTTTCCATTCGCCCTGTTTGTTCCGGCTCTGCCTGGTTAGGTGTTCGAAGTCCGCCTCAGCCGGCGTACTCCACTTCGTGATAGCCGGGATCCATTCGCAGGTGTCCGTTCATTGGGTTGAGCCACAGCGTGTAGGCTTCCTTGCCGTTCGCCAGGTGGATGACGGTGGGATCAATGGAACCGTCCGGGTAGAACACGGTGAAGATCTGCCCCTGCGCAACTTTGCCGGCCAGGGTGGGAAGGACGACGTCCATCATCCCAATCGGTGTCTGGAACTGGGTGCCACGCGCCAGCGAGCCGATGTCTCGCGCGAACGCCGCCAGGTCGGTGACTTGCTCATCCGGCGTAACCCAGTAGCGTTGTTGGTCAAGATCATAATTCAGACGATAGGCGTTGCCGCTCATCACGGCTTCACTGCGCAATAACCGGAAGGTGAGCACCAGACGGTGCGACTGTGCCATCAACTCGCTGCGGCCGGGATCGCGGAAGCGCGGCAATACGAGCGCCATCACGACCACCATGATGGCCAAGACCAGGGTCAGCTCGAGCAGGGTAAAGCCAGCATCACCGATCGAGGCACAGCTGCGGACCGTCGGTCGCTCGCGACTGCTCCCATTTGCGTCGCGTTGCGATGCGTTCGCAAAGCCTGACGCCGCGGCGACTTGTCGATAGCCAGCTTCCCGTTGGGTCGCCGAGTCACGCCGCGATTGCCGATCGCCGGCCTCACGAGGCGCGGCTGTCGATATCGGCATTCTTGCCTTCACCGCCCTCCTGGCCATCGCCGCCGTAGGATTTGACGATGTATTCCTGACCGTCGCTGAAATACACGTAGGGGTTCCCCCACGGATCGACGGGCAACCGGTCGAGGTAGCCGTCGGGGTTCCAGTTCTTCGCGTTCGCCGGCTTCTGGACGAGTCCGGACAGCCCTTCCGCCGTGGTCGGGTAGTAGCCGTTGTCGAGCTTGAACAGATGCAGCGCCTCTTCGATGCCCTTGATGTCCGCCAGCGCCTTGGTCCGCCGTGCCTCGTCAGTCCGGCCGATGATCTTGGGAGCCACGAGGGTCACCAGCAGGCCCAAAATGAACACCACGACCATGATTTCGATGAGTGTGAACCCGGCACTGC
>CAZTDK010000985.1:0-2419 GCA_964611965.1 uncultured Binatia bacterium (SeqCode)
GCGCCGTCTCGAAGGATGCGATCTTGGCACGATGCCGCTTATCTCACTGGCATTGGGCTCAGAGAGCTAACGCGTTCGTCAGATCGCCGGCGCCGGGACGAATGCCCGGCAATGCCTGCAGCCCGAAACGCTCGGTAATCAGTTTGAGAATCGAGGTGGTGTCGTACGCGGTGTGATCCACGTATCCGCGCTTCGCAAACGGCGAGACGACAATCGCGGGGATGCGTGTACCCGGGCCCCAGGCATCGCCGCGTGGCGGCGGAACATGATCCCAGAAGCCACCGTTTTCATCGTACGCGACGATGATCAGCATGTTGTTCCACTGCGTCGAGGCTCGCAGCTTCCCGATGATGTCGGCGATGTGTTGATCCCCCGAGAGCACGTCGGTATAGCCCGGGTGTTCGTTGAGGGTCCCCTGCGGCTTGTAGAAGGCGACCGGCGGTAAGGTGCCGTTGCCGATGTCGCGCTCGAAGTCGCTACCGTCCTTCAAGTGCGCCGCCCGTTCGTCGGGCCGGCTTTGCGGATCGAAGCGCGCGAAGTAATTGAACGGCATATGATGCGCCTGGAAGTTCGGCGCGCCGTTGGCCCGCGCGTAGATGACCGTTCGTGGCAGCGCGGGCTCGCGCCTGCCGTCAGTCACCGCCGCGTTCCAGGCCCCGGCATACCACGCCCAGGCAATCCCCCTTTGCGTCAGTTTGTCCCCGATCGTCTCAGCATGCTGCGCGGGCAAGACGTTGACATTCTGGGCATCCGCGTAGGCAAGATCACCTCCAGCCGCGGGTGCGACACCGCTCGGCTGAAACGGCGGTTGCAACGTGTTGACGGCATATCCATCCGGGGTGACCGCGCCGTCAGCCAGCTGAACCGGACCGCGCAACGCGCTGCTTGGCGATGTCGATTTGGGAACCAGCTTGCCCTCGGCGTCGAGCGTGGCGCGGATCGTTGCGGGCGCCGACTGATATTCCGGGGTGCAGGCGCACACCAGCCAGAAGTGGTTGAGAAAGGAGCCGCCAAATGCGCCCATGAAGAAGTTGTCGGCCAGCGTGTACTGCTGGGCAATTTCCCACACCGGCAGAATCGAGCCGTCGTAGTAACCCATGACCAACCCGCCGGCATCGGACAGCGCTGCGAACTGGTCGTTCTTACCGCCGTCGATCTGCCCCTTGCTCTGATAGAAGCGATGCACGACATCGCGCGTGGGAACACCGAGGCCAAGGTTGATCCCCGGGCCGTCGATGCGGAACGGCTGATTCGGCAGCTGCTTCGGGAACCTGCCGTCGGGCTCGACTTTGGCGGTCAGATCGGTCGACGTCGGCCACACCGGCGGCAGCGCCGGCATGATCGAACCATCGTGATCCCGTTGCTCGTACAGTTCGGGACGCTCCAGGGCGTTGCCGACACCGTTGGCGCCCGGGAACATTCCGTACAGGTGATCGAAGCTCCGATTCTCAGCGTAGAGGACGACGATGGTGTGAATCTTCGCAAGCTCAGCGCGGCTTGGTGTCCCGCCGCGCAGCGCGCACGAGGCAATGCCGACCAGCAGGAAAATTACTGACAGATGGCGCGTGCGAGGGCCTGCGGCCGGCGTCTTTTCTCTGGCTCGCCCCTCCCTTCGGGGAGCCTCAGGACAGAACTGATCGCAAGGGGCTGCCACGTCCGACACGCTGCTAGAACCATGATAGCGAGCGGAGAAACCGTTCATAGATCCTCGCGATGAACCATACGGCGCGCGCTTACGCAAGCTTGCCGCATTCTGCGCACCGGCGTAGCGTGCGCGTGACGTGGGAGGCCCGTTATGGAGATCCTATTGAACCCCAAACAGCTCGTGCGAGCCTATCCCGACGAACGCTCGCGCGACGTGATGCGCAAGACGATCGAGTTCTTCGAGGACAAGGGAAAACGGCGGCTCAAAGAGGACTACCACGCGCGGCTCTGGTACGCTGACTTTCTCGACTTCGTGCGGCGCGAGAAGATCTTCGCGACGATGTGCACACCGGCCGGCTACGGCGCCGCTGACGCGCGCTGGGATACGTGGCGCATCTGCGAGTTCGCCGAGATTCTCGGGTTCTATGGTCTGCAGTATTGGTACACCTGGCAGGTGTCCGTACTCGGGCTCGGTCCGATCTGGATGAGCCGTAACGACGCGGTCAAGCAACGCACCGCGCAGCTGCTCGAAGACGGCGCGATCTTTGCGTTCGGCCTTTCTGAGAAGGCACACGGCGCGGACATCTATTCCTCGGACATGGTGGTCACGCCGGTCGACGAGGGGCGCTACCGCGCCAGCGGGCGCAAGTACTACATCGGCAACGGCAACCAGGCCGCCATCGTCTCGACCTTCGGCAAATTTGACCAGAGCGCCGGCTCGGGGGACTACGTGTTCTTCGCCGCCGATTCGCAACACCCGCGCTACGAGATCGGA
>CAZTDK010000986.1:0-2414 GCA_964611965.1 uncultured Binatia bacterium (SeqCode)
ACGCCCGCCTCCACCCAAATCCCTACGCCTTCAGAGTTCGCGTGAATGATGCGGGTTAGCAGCCCGTAGCGGTTTTACCCGCCAATTTGGAAGCCCGGGTGAGGCGCACTCATCCCCTAGTAGTCTGTCGGACTTGGCAGTTCCTAGCGACCAATCCTGCCCTGAGGCTCCCCGAAGGGGGGAGCGGTCCATAGAAAGGACGCCGGCCGCAGGCCCGCAATTGCCTGGCGCGTTCGCCACGGCGGTGGTAGCTTGGCGCACACGTCGAGGATGGGTCCTTTGCCTGACGACACCTGGCTGCGTCGCCGCACGGCGCTTCATGATCGGTTCCTGGCCGTCGCGAACGTCGGCGACGCCTCGCGGCTGGCCTTTCTCAACGGTCCGACGACGGTGTGGACCGAAGAGGAAGTGGCGGCCATGTGGGAGCGGGCGTTGCGCTCGCCGCTCGGCTCGTTGCCGTCGCGGAACTGTCTGTACATCCACGTCCCCTTCTGCAAGTCGATCTGCAGCTTCTGCAACTACGATCGGCTGCAGCCCTCGTCGCCGGACCTACTGAAGATCTGGCTCGCCCGCGTGCTGCGCTCCATCGACGTCATTGCGCCGGCGGTGCGTCCGCTCACGTTCCATGCGCTCTACATTGGCGGCGGCACGCCCTCCGTCTTGCCGGCACGCTTCCTGGGCGAGTTGCTCACCGCAGTCGACGCCCGTTTTTCATGGCACCCACTGGCTTCGCGCAAGATCGAGTTTGATCCGGCGGTCATGAACCGCGAGCGCCTCGATGTTCTTGCCGCACACGGTTTCCGGAAGCTCTCGTTCGGAGTACAGACGCTCGACGAGGGCATCAACATCCGCCACAACCGCGGCGCGCAGGGGATCGGCACGATCGAACGCGTCTTCGCCGATTTGCAGGCCGTCGGTATTTCCAACGTGGCGTGCGATTTCCTCCTTGGGCTCGAGGGTACGACTCCGGAGGGCATTCTCGCCGAAATGGAAACCTTCATCCGCCGCTTCCGCCCGGAAGCGCTCGACATCTTCATGCTGACGCCGACGCACGCGTACGTTGACCGGCACTTTGGCGGATCGTGGGAGGCGTTCTGGGAGCAGATCGGCAGGTTCGAGGCGTTCATTCCGCAGGCGTTGCCCGCGCTGGCGCAGCGCACCGGCTACGTGGTGCGCACCGGCGAGGGGCACCACATGAAGTTGGTTCGCCGCAACCGTGTCTTGAACGCACTCCTGCAGTCGGTTCCGCTGCCATCCGACATGGATTTCCCGCGGCTGCGCTCTCTCGGCCGGCAGGTCAGCTTGCCACGTGCGTTGCAGCGATGGGATCCGCGCCAGTGTTCCTACACCGCGTTGACCAGCGAGGCGCGGCGGCCGGTCAATCTGCTCGGTCTCGGCCGTTCGGCACGGTCGGTCATTTTTGGCACCGCGGCGTTCGCGGCTGGCGATCCGGGCGAGGATCCGACCGCGGGAGGTCCGGCGCACTACGCCGGCAATGCCATCGACGTCGCCGCCGAGGCGCGCAGCTTCCTCGTGCATCTCTTGAGAGACAACAATACGGTGGACCGCGCCGAATTCCGGCGGATCTTCGGCAGTGACATGACCGAAGTCATCGCGCCCGCGCTGGCCGCATGGTCGCATGAGGGCACCGCGCAGCTCGATGACAACTCGTTGCGCTTTACGCCGCAGGAGCGACGCACCCGCCTGCGCAGCTTGCTCTGGTTGGTTCCGGAAGAGGCACTCGAGTTCGAGCTCGGGCACTTCGAGCAACTGGATCTCTCGCCGGCGTCGGTGGCGCAACTCGCCGCCCCGATCAAGCCGGGGACGCGGTTGGCCGGCGGTCACACGTTCGAGGGAACGGACGCGATCCGCCTGCTGTTGCGCACGCCGGAGGGCCAGCTGCTGCGCATGCGGGTTGCCCCCGGGCTGACCGACGCCTACCCGGTGCGGCTGGTCATCGAAGACACGCCGGTGACGCGCGACCTCGAAGGTTTGCGAAAAGCCGTCGGCCAGCTGCGTGGGCTGCTGACCTTCCATCACCGCCGGCAGTCCGGTCATCCGACTGCGCCGGGCGCGGCGGTTGACCACTGATAAAGTCGCGAAGGCGCCTGATAAGGGACGCCGCCGGGTGCAAGCCCATCGACGCTATTATAACGCGTTTCTTCATTCAGATGCTCGTCGTCTTTACGCCGAAGGCGTTGCGTAACATAGCCCAGGGTTGCCGCGGATGCGGCTACCCTGGGCAGCGACACCAAGACCTCTTTTACCCTGAAGGGGTTTCGCTGAACGACGAGCGTACGTCTGGAATTGACGTGATCGGGCGCAACCCTTTCAGGGTTGAAACATCTGTCCACCGTGGTCCCAGGGTAGCCGCAAAAAGACGCGGCAACCCTGGGCTATGTTACGCAACGCCT
>CAZTDK010000987.1:0-2401 GCA_964611965.1 uncultured Binatia bacterium (SeqCode)
TGGGAAATGATGTCGCAACCAATTGGGAGAACGTGGTTGCGGGTCGCTCGGGCGTGGCCACGATCTCGCGCTTCGATGCGTCTGCCCTGCCGGTACGTATCGCCGGCCAGGTGCTGAACTTCGATCCAGCGGCACACCTTGAGAGAAAAGAAATCAAGCGTCTGGACGCGTTCACACACTACGCCGTCGCCGCGGCCCAAATGGCGGTGAACGATGCACAGCTCAGTATCAATGAAGCCAATGCCGAGCGCGTCGGGGTACTTGTCGGTGTTGGCATTGGCGGGGTGACGAGCACGGAGGAACACTTTCGCTGTGCTGCCGAGACGGGGGCGAAGAAGATCGGGCCGTTTTTGATCCCGCGGGTCATCTCCAATATGGCGCCTGGCTACATCGGGATGCGCTTCGGCGCGAAGGGCGTGAATTTCGCCGCTACCAGTGCATGTGCCTCCGGTGGGCATGCCATCGGGGAGGCGGCTCATATGCTGCGCCACGGGTACCAGGACATTATGCTGGTTGGTGGCACGGAGGCGGCGATTACCTCCATCGGGATCGGCGGCTTCGCTGCGATGCGCGCCTTGTCGACACGCAACGCTGAGCCGGAGCGCGCCAGCCGGCCCTTCGATCGCGAGCGCGACGGCTTTGTGCTCGCCGAAGGCGCGGCCATCCTGGTGCTTGAAACCCTGGAGGGAGCTGTCGCCCGGGGTGCCCGCATCTATGCCGAGATCGTGGGCTACGCCGCCAACAATGACGCGTACCACATCACGGCGCCGTCGCCCGAAGGCGAGGGCGCGGGGCGCTGTATGCAACTGACGCTCGAAGATGCGGAGCTCAGTCCCGTCGATGTGGACTACATCAATGCCCACGGCACGTCGACGCCGTACAACGACGTGAACGAGACGCAGGCGATCAAGCGGGTCTTCGGTGAGCATGCAGTGCGCCTGGCAATCAGCTCGACGAAGTCGATGACCGGTCATGCGTTGGGAGCCGCCGGAGCGATCGAGGCCGCATACACGGTGCTGACGGTGGTACACGACGTGATGCCCCCGACGATCAACCTCGATTATCCCGATCCGGACTGCGACCTCGACTATGTGCCCAACGTGGCGCGCCGCGGCCGCGTGCGCGTCGCCTTGTCGAACTCCTTCGGCTTCGGCGGTGCCAACGCGTGCCTGGCGTTCCGCAAATGGACGGCTGGTGATGCGGTGGACTCCGCAGACCGCGGCGTTCCGACGGCGAGCGGGTCGCCGCGATGAGTGCAGCTGCGGACTGCCGCCGCTTTAACGAGCGATGAACGTACGCTGTCCGGGACCACTTACCGGTGCGCGCGCGACCCGAGAAAGGTATTCTCGGTCGTGAAAAGCGTTCGCGATGCGTTGTTCGATCGGCGCCTGCTCATCGTAGTCGGGAAGGGCGGGGTCGGTAAGACGACCATGGCCTGCGCGCTCGGTCTCCTTGCGGCGCAGGTGGGCAAGCGCACGCTGCTCGTGGAGGTCGACGGTGCCGGGCGCGCTGCGTACCTGCTCGGTGTCCAGCCGGGCGAAATCGGCAAAGCCCGGCCGGCGCGTGAATCGCTCTCCGTGATGTCCCTCGACGGCAGCGCGGCGCTTGCGGAGTATCTCGAAATGGTTGTGCCCGTGAAGCGGGTACTGCAGGCCGTGTTCTCCAGTCGAATCTATCAATATTTCGTTGCGGCCGCCCCGGGGCTCAAGGAGCTCATGACGATCGGCAAGATCTGGTACGAGGCGGAACGCATCGATGAGACGACCGGGGAGCGCAGCTGGGATGTCGTTGTTGTCGATGCCCCCGCCACGGGACACAGCATGCAGTATCTGGGCATGCCGCACGCGGCACACGAAGTGTTTCGCTCGGGGTTGGTTGGTCGCGAGAGCCAGCGGCTCATCGACCTGCTCACCGATCCGGAGCGCACGGCCGTGAACCTGGTGACGACGGCGGAAGAAATGCCGGTGAACGAGACGCTGGAGATGTACCAGCGCGTTCGCGAAGAGCTGCACATGCCACTCGGCTGGCTCTTCGTCAACCGAACGCATCAAACCTCCTTCGACGAAGCGGAGCTCGAGCGTGTGCAGCAGCGCCTCGCGAAGTCGCACGACGCGCGCGAACGCGCCATCACCGAAGAGGTTCTCAAACGGGCTCGTGAGGAGGCGGGGTGGACGGTCATCAATCGCACCTATCTGGCCCGACTGGCGCGCGAGGTGGACATGCCGACTGTCGAGGTGCCGTTCAGCTTTGCCGAAGAATTCGGTGCCGAGCAGGTGCGCGCGATTGCCAGCGCCATCGAACCGGCCATCCTGGGAAGTGCGCGACGTGGGAAGCGACATGGTCGGTCTTGACGAGATCCTGCGCCGGCACCGCGTGATCATCTGTGCCGGGAGCGGTGGGG
>CAZTDK010000988.1:0-2400 GCA_964611965.1 uncultured Binatia bacterium (SeqCode)
GCGAGGATGTTGATTGGCACGGCCGCGTTCTTGAGAAAGAACCAGAGATTGAACTCGTAGGCCGAGTCCTGGTGCGCGCTGACGATCACCCGCTGCTTGATCTCGCCGCGTGGGCGCACGACGCCGATGACGTTCTCGCCTTCCGCCGTCGGGAAGAACATGTCGACCAACTCGCGATAGCGCAGCAGCTCGAAAACAATCATGGCCTCCGCCGCGGCGGCGAGAACAAAGCAGATGAACGGCGACAGCCAGTAGCTGATGGTGGCCAACAAGTAGAGCAGCGTCGCGATCGGAATGAACCCGAGGAACGCCTTCGGGTTGCAGGTGAAGCGCTCGGTGTGCACCTCGAGCCCGAGGCCGCCCCACATTTCGGCAAGACGCCGTCCCAAGCGACGCTCGTTCTCGCTGCACGACTCGCGCGGCCCGATTTCCGTCAACACGGATTCAACGAACCGATACATTTGATCCTGATAACGCTCGGCAAGCATGGTGACGCTCTTTGCCCCAGTTTCGCGCCGGAGTCGAGAGCCGCGCGCCGAGCGGTCGTTCCAACCGCCTTTCCAACCGAGAGTGCGACGCATGCGGACGGATCGTTGGCCGATTGTACGGTGATTGGCGTCCGGTGTATGAACGCGAGCGCCGCCACCAAGCCATATGTTGCCGTTCGTCGTCCTTGCCGCTGCCCTCATAACCGTACCAGGCATGCCCACGTGCCGGCTCGCCGACGCCCATACGGAAGACCTCGTCGCGGCGAAGGCGGTGGAGCTGAAGGGCACCGAGTATTGCCAGTTCCGTGTGTACGACACGTTGGACGACATCGACGGCGACGGTCACGATGACTTCGTCGTGCTGTTCACAGTCGAGGGCATCGACGGAGGCGGCAACGATCATCAGGATTTCATGCTCGTGCTCCTGTCATCCGCCCCGGATCGACCGACATTGCTGAAAACCGGCGAGCGCGGGGTTCGCGACCCGGTCTCGATCGAGGTGCGCCAGCGTCGCATCATCCTCGGTACCCGTGTCTACCGACCGCGGGATGCCATGTGCTGCCCGTCGGGCCGCGGCACGTCGCCGGGCGCCCCACACGCGAAACACCGCCGGGAGGACCACTGATTGGACTGGAGACGAGGTGGTGAGCGATGAGGCGCAGCGTTTTCGTCATACTCGCCGCGGCCGCAATGGCGGCAGCCGCTGCAACCGGCGAGTGGACGGCAAAGCCAGGCACTGACGGGGTAACGGTCGAGACGATCGGCACCGCGCAAGTGGGCGACGTGCACACCGGTGCGTTCCTGAGTGTGACGTGCAACCGAACCCGCGCACCGGTCGCGTGGCTCGATTATACGATCGCCGAGGCGGACAAGGTGTCGAAGGTGTTCGACCTCTCACCCTTCGAGGGACCCGATGCCTCGGCGCAAGCCCGCGCGCTGGTGTCCGTCGAACTCGTCGGCGACACCGCGGCGCGACCGCTGATCGCGCATCAATCCGGATGGTACTCCGCCGAGCACGAGGGTGGCTTCGGCTTCGGCATCGGCGGCGGCACCAAGGAATCAAAGGCGCTCGCGGCGCTCATCAAGCGTATGGCCAAGAGCGGAACGGCGCTCCGGATTCACGTCGCCTCGTTCGACAAGCCGCCGCGGAGCATCGTGTCGGAGTTTCCGTTGTCCGGGTCGCGCGACGCGCTCGCCTCATTGGCAAAGGGCTGTCGATGAAGCCCCGCGCGCTCCCCCCGCTCACCCGTGCTGCCAGAAGCGCAGCATCAAGCTGCGCTTGCCCGGCTTGCTGACGCGATCCAGCGCCTCCACATCCTCCGCCGAGAGCCGCCAGCCCAGCGCGCCGGCGTTTTGCTCGGCTTGCTGTCGATTCTTGGCGCCGGGGATGGGCACCGCGCCTTTGCAGATCACCCAGTTGAGCGCCACTTGCGATGGGGTCTTGGCACCGTAGCGTTCACCCATGCGGCGCAGCTCCGCAATCAACGGATCGATCTCGGCCATCGGGTAGTCGGAGAAGTTGCGCTTGCCGGGCGGTGGGTTGCTGGCGCTGTACTTGCCGGTCAGCCGGCCCTGGCCGAGCGGCGAGTACGCCAGGACGACGACCCCGAGCTCCTTGCAGGCACGCAGCAAGCCACTCGACTCGGGCATGGTGCGCAGCAATGAAAACTCGATCTGATTGCTGGCGAGAGGGACGCCGTGCTTCGCCAGCTCCGCGTGAATGGCGCGTATCTCTTTCTCGGAGTAATTCGAGACCCCGACCGCTTTCACCAGGCCGGCGCGAAATACACCCGCGAGCGCCGCGGCCATGGCCGCGTGCGAGCGTAAGCTGATCGGACCATGGACTTGATAGAGATGCACCGCCGGCATCTGCAGGCGTTCGAGTGACGCGCGTAACGCCTTCATCAGCTCT
>CAZTDK010000989.1:0-2395 GCA_964611965.1 uncultured Binatia bacterium (SeqCode)
GGTGTCTACAACCTCGGGCATCGGCATCCGGAGCTCCTCGCAAGTCTGCACCGCGCGCTCGAAACGCTCGACATCGGCAACCACCACTTCCCCAGCGTGGCGCGCGCCGAGCTCGGTGAAGTACTCGCACGGCTGACGCCCGGCGACCTGCAGTTCAGCATCTTCGCCAGTGGCGGGGGCGAGGCCATCGACGTCGCCATCAAAACCGCGCGCCGTGCGACGCAGCGCCGCAAGATCGTATCGATTCAGAAAGGCTATCACGGCCACACGGGCCTGGCGCTCGCCGCCGGCGACGAACGCTTCTCCAAGGCGTTCCTGAGCGAAGGACCGAGCGACCAGTTCGCGCAAGTGCCGTTCAATGACCTCGAAGCGATGACCGCGGCGTTGTGCAAGGACGACGTCGCGGCCGTGCTGTTGGAAACCATCCCCGCGACCTCCGGTTTCCCACTCCCACAACCCGACTATCTGTGCGGCGTGAAAGCGCTGTGCGCGCAGCACGGCAGCCTGTACATCGCCGACGAAGTACAGACGGGACTCGGCCGCACCGGCCGGCTCTGGGGCGTCGAGTGCTACGGCGTCGAGCCGGACATCCTGGTCACCGGAAAGGGGCTGTCGGGCGGCCTCTATCCGATCGCCGCAACGGTCATCAGCCCGCGTGTCGCGGGCTGGCTCGAGGACGATGGCTGGGGTCATGTCTCCACGTTCGGCGGAGCCGAGATCGGCTGCCGCGTGGCGCAGAAGGTGCTCGAAATCTGCGCCAGCCCGGCGGTGCTCGAGGGAGTGCAGCGCACGTCGACCTACCTGGGTAGCGGACTGGAGGAGATCCAACGGCGGTACGCCGACTGGTGCGTGGAGATCCGGCGGCAAGGCGTCATATTCGGGCTGCGCTTCGCGCATCCGATGGGCGCGATGCTCATGTCGCGCGCCCTCTACGAGTCCGGCGTGTGGGCGATGTTCGCCGGGCATGATCCATCGGTGCTGCAGTTCAAGGCGGGGCTGCTCGTCGACCGCGCGTTTTGCGACGAGACGCTGGAGCGTTTCGAGGCGGGGCTCCGGCGGTGTCTCGCGATGCTGCAGTGAAGAGATTCTCACGCAAAGGCGCAAAGCCGCAGAGCTGAAGAATTGGAGAAAGGAAGTGGCTTGCGTAAGAACTTTCCTCATGATGGCTTCCTTGAGCAAAGATCTCTTGGTTCTCTGCGTCCTTTGCGGCTTTGCGCCTTTGCGTGAGCTCCTTTCTGTCAACGTTGGGGTTCAGTGACGCCCACGGCCGCGATTCTCCAACGCTTCGAGGCACACCTCGATCCCACGCGTCCAACGGCGAGCGCGGAGCCGGTGGAGATTGTCGGCTACGGCGAGGTCTCCACAGTGTTCTGCCTGGCGGCGTTGCCTGATCGTGTGTGCAAGCGGATGGCCGGGTTTCGCGACGTCGCGGCGGTCGAGCGTTACGTCGAGGTCGTGCAGCGCTATATCGAAAGACTCACCGAGTTGGATGTTCAGGTTGCGGAAACCGTTCCGGTGCGCGTGCACACGCCGGCAAGCGGCCACGTGGTGTATCTCCTGCAGTCACGGCTCGCTCCCACCGGGCTCGGCAACCACTTGCTCCGGGCCGCGGATGACAGCGTGCTGTTTGCGGCACTCGAGCACGTGCTGACACGAGTGCGCGTCCTATTGCTGGCCAACCGCGCGGCGCGCGACGGGCGCACGATCACCGTCGATGCGCAGCTGTCGAATTGGCACTTCCCGGTTTACGGCAACGCGGTGGGTGCGCCGATGCTGATCGACATCGGCACGCCATTCATGCGGCTCAACGGCGTCGACGAGATGGGCATCGAGCTGTTCCTGGCACCGGTACCCGCGCCGATGCGGCCGTTGTACCGGCGCGCCCGGCTGGTCGAGCGCTATATCGACGACTACTTCGATGCGGCGAAGCTGCTCACCGACCTGCTCGGCAATTTCCACAAGGAAGGCCGGCCGGAACGCATCGACGTCGCGTTGGCGTACGTCAATCGCTGGCTCGGCGGCGCGGGCGCGGATCTGGGCGCGCGCGCCGTCACGCGCGCCGCGGTCGATCGCTACTACCGCAAGGATGCGCAACTGCTCGAGCTCTTCCTGAAGGTGCGCCGCCTCGACCGCTTCGTGCGCACGCGCGCGTTGCGGCAGCGCTACAACTTCATTCTGCCGGGGCCGATCCAGCGGTGAGGGCATTCATCACTGCACCTCATACGCCCCGATATCGACGCGCGCGCCCGAGAGCCGCGGCAAGCCGCGCTGGTCGGTCGTGAGGTTGTCCGGTGGGCCGGTGAAGGCAACGTCACCGGCGTCGATGGCGGAGCTTGGTGCAGTGCACGACGCGCTGGGTAACCCTGGACCCGTGCAGAGTGCAACGGTCTGCGTT
>CAZTDK010000990.1:0-2394 GCA_964611965.1 uncultured Binatia bacterium (SeqCode)
GTGCCAAGGTCGCCAAACTTCTTGGCCCGCGAACCCGTGTCACCATAGCCGCACGAACCCGACGCTCAGCACGCAGCGCGAGTCTCTACGCGTCCTTTGGACCGGCTCGCGATCGTAGCCCCGAGGATTTTGCTCGCGAACGAAAAGAGCACCTCCTGAGCACCACTTGGAACGAGACAACCCAGGAGTGGAGAAATGCCGAGCGCGCCGCGCTGGCGGATGCGGCCCTGCACGCGTTGCAGCGCGACCCGCTGAGGATCTTCGCGGTGGGCGTTTCATTAGGGCAGTCGTACCTGGCAGAAGTTCATGCAAGACAAAGCCGACCAAATCTTATTGAGCGAGCTGTCTTAGATAATTACAGCACTTCCGGCCGTCAAACACACACGGGCGATCGAGGCCGGCGCGTGAAATTAGCGGAAGCGATCGTCTATTCAGCGGCGCAAAAGCTGGCGCGCAAGAACCGAGGACCCGATAGCACAGCCCGACTCTTGGCGATGAATGCTGAGCTGCAACGGGTCGTCAAAGAACTCCGGGGCAAGCCGTACGCGTTCGGTAGACTTCGTCAGATCGTCCGCGATCCCGCTGCGGCTCGCTATCGCCCGACGGCCACCTTACGGGGGGAGTTGACGAGAACCCGTGCCCACCGTTGAAATGGCCAAAGCTAAGAAATCCCGAAATCCAGCGCCAAGCCCGACCGACGCCCTTCGACGCATGCGACAGCGGATGCGAACATTTGCACGGCGCGACATGCTTGCTGGACGAAAGAGGCAGACCGCTTGGCTCATGGACTTACGCATCAAGATGGAGGACCGGCTGGCGGAGCTGGATCTTCCACGCGACAGCTGGCGGGGCCTTTCGCTCGGGCGCAACTACGACAAGCCCCACTTGCAGGACCTGAAGCTAGCCATTCAGGGCGGCCCAACTATTCGCGAAGAGCCCCCCGGAGTGGAGCACGAACTCCCCTGGCATGGCCGGCAGTTCTACGAACTCATTCGGGATGCACCTGGAAGTGACCGAGCCATAGATGCGTACTGGGCAGCTGCAATCGCGCGGATATGCGATGCCGCAATGGCATCGACGGACCCCGAGGAGCATTTCATTTTCGGCCGGTACTTGGATCGCTACCAATTGTTTCTGGAGTTTGAAGCGGTGGAACATGCGGTTGAGAAACGCGCCCATGTGCGTATGGGAAAAACGAGGGCTGAAGAATACATGCAATCGGTCGGACCGTTGCACGATCTGATTCGCCGCACAGCCGACAAGCTACAATCGCAGAGAGGTCTCACGCGACACGGCGCGGCGGTGCACATCTACCAAAACGAATCTATTCAGACTCTCGTGAGAAACGCTCTCGGGAAGCGGTACTCGCTACCGAACGTTCGGAGAATCATCGGCGACGCGCGGCGCCCTTGAAACTCCGCGAATGCATTTCCGCAAAAACATGATAGGCAGCTCCTGACTATCAACATGGCGCTGTGCTCTATGTGTCGCATGACGACAACACAGAGCACTCACGAACTACTCACCGAGCCCGAAGCCGCCGCACGTCTCCGCATGCTGCCGGCGACACTCCGGCGCTGGCGCTGGGCTGGCCGCGGACCCGCCTACATCCGCGTCAGCGGCCGGGCGATACGTTACGCCGTGAGCGACATCGAGGCGTTCGTTACCGCAGCCCGGCGGACATCCACATCCGACCCAGGGCCGGCGAATGCCGGTAACGTGGCGTGACACATCGGGCGGATTTTGAGCGGGCGCATACGGCCGCGCTGGCGCCGCTATCCGAGCGGCTGGCTCGTTGGTTGTCTCGCGGCCGGGTGACCCGGCGCAACTCACACCAGCAGCGCACCATAGTCGCGACTCTGGAGCGGTGGCTATGAACCGTCCGCGTCTTGTCACGCGACCGAAAGCAGCGTCGCCAGAGTTTGCTTTCATAGCGCCGAAGCCGGCCCTTAGCGGCGAGCCAGGCGAGCGCATCGCCGAATGTGTCGCCATCGAGACCAAGAGGCGCGGGAACAAGTGTCAGGTGTGGTTCACCTTCGAGACGGAGGATGGAGAGACGGGACGAATGTGGGTTGAGGTTCCGGAACGTTTAACGCCGACGTGCCGATACATGCGCCTTGTCAGGCTGGCGCTCGGTCGAGAACCGCGGCAGGGGGAACCCATTCACCCTGCAAACGTCTTCGAGGATCGGCGCTTCCGCATCGTGGTCGGCTGGCGAAAGTCGCACGGTGCACGCGGTAAGGGAGGGTTCGACGAAGCGTTGGCGCAGAACGGACCGAAAGACCAGAGCGACTTTCTGCGCATCCACGACCTGGCCGAACTGGTGGACCCATGCCCATAGCCATGCCCAATTGGCCCAATATGGCTCTAGTGTCAGTGACACTGAAGGTGCAG
>CAZTDK010000991.1:0-2394 GCA_964611965.1 uncultured Binatia bacterium (SeqCode)
TTCAACTCTCCCTAACTGGGGTTTCCGGGCTGAACAGTCAGGATCGCGCTTGCCTCAGCTTGCGCAGACGGCGTCGGCAAAGAAGCCACCTGCAGAAAATTACATTCAGGCTTGACTGTTTGTTATAGGGCAGATAGTTTCCTGACGCATGTCAGCCTTGGCCCTCGATACCAAGCGTCGCCGCACGCAGGGAGAACGCACTGCTGCCACCCGCGCGCGCTTGCTCGACGCCACGATCGACTGCCTCTCCGAGCTGGGATACGCAAACACGACGACGACGGAGATCGCCAAGCGCGCCGGGCTATCGCGCGGCGCGCAGCTGCACCATTTTCCCACCAAGGCCGAGCTGGTGACCACGGCGGTTGATCACCTGTTCGCACGGCGCACCGCGGAATTCCGCGCGGCATTTGCGACGCTGCCCACCGGCAACCGCACGGCAGCGGCAATCGATCTGCTCTGGTCGATGGTTTCGGGACCGACATTCTATGCCTGGCTCGAGCTCCTGGTTGCGGCACGCACCGACGCCGACCTCGAGCCCACCGTCTCGGCGATGGCGCAACGTTTCGCCGACACGGTGCAGCGCACTTTCCACGAGCTGTTTCCTGATCCGACCGTGCGCGGCCCGTTCTTCGACATCGCGCCGTCCTTTGCCTTTGCACTGTTGCAGGGGCTGGCGCTCGATCGGATATCGGTGAAGAACGACAGCGGCTTGGACGCATCCTTGGAGCTACTGAAAACCCTCGCCTCCTGGGCGATCACGCAACGGACCTGAAGGAGAATCAGCGATGCACACAGCGACCACGGGCACCCTCGGCGCAAACTATGTGGTTCCCGAAGAAGAACATCCGGTTGTCCGCGCACGGGAAACCTACCCGGCGCTGTTGGCGCGGCTCAGTCACCAGTCGGTGGTCAAACACTTCGACGCCTACGCCGACATCGATTGGGACAGCGAGGAGTTTCGCATTGATCCGTCCGACAGCCGCTGGGAGCTCTCGGCGGACGATGCCTTGGGTGGGACCGCGTGGTATCGCTCGCAGCCGCAGGAGGTCCGCGCGCGCATCGGTTTGCAGCTGTACGCAACGTTCATGAAAATCGGCGCGCAGTTCGAGGGCATTCTGAAGCGCGGGCTGTTGGAGTTTGCCGCCGATCTGCCGAACGGCTCGCCCGAATTCCGTTACGCGTACCACGAAGTGATTGAAGAAGCGCACCACTCGTTGATGTTCCAGGAATTTGTGAATCGCACCGGCATGGACATCCCGGGACTCTCCGGAATGATGCGCTTTGGGGCGCGCCGCGTCATCGGCCTCGGCCGACGCTTTCCCGCATTGTTCTTCTTCTTCGTGCTTGGGGGTGAGGACCCGATCGACCATGTGCAACGCACGCAACTGCGTAGCGGCCGTCCAATGCATCCGCTGTTGAAGCGCATCATGCAGATCCACGTTACCGAAGAGGCGCGGCATCTGTGCTTTGCCCGCCACTACCTCAAGGAGAACGTCCCGCGCCTCAGCGCCCTCCACAGGTTCCTGCTGGGCGTGCGCACCCCGTTCCTCCTCGGTGGAATGTCGCAACTCATGATGCGTCCATCACCGCAGATCGTACGCGAATACAAGATTCCAAAGAGCGTGCTGGCGGAAGCGTATGGCCGCAATCCCAAGCACCGGCAGAACACCATCGATGCCTTGCGCAAGGTTCGCCTGCTGTGCGGCGAGCTTGGAATACTGAAGCCCGCTCTCTGGCGCCTCCTCGGAGTCTGGGACGACTCGCCGCCGGCGCCACACCTTGCAGCAACCGCCTGAGGGTGCCTGCGGCCGGCGTCTTCTTTTTTGGCCCGCTCCCCGTTGGGTCGCCGTGGGCTGCCACATACCAAAGGCGTCTGATGTCCGACGCTCTGGGAAATGCCCGGCGGACCCCTACCTTCTCAAAGCTGACAACTAGCCTCGACAGAGCTGTAAACTAACGTGCACAGGGCCTCGCAGGTTTACGGGGCATCATCATCCTTTCCCTGAAGCCGGGAGCATCGGTTCCATGGCACTACGTTTGCGTTCTTCGAGAGGTTGAAACCTCTGGAGCCGCGTTGGCGGAGGTTTGCTTCGAAACGTTAGGCAGAGGGGGAACTTGAGATGGCCCGACTGTTTGTATGTGATCGCTGGATTACCGTAGACATCGAGGCCGACGGTCCAGTACTAGGTGCCGCCTTGGAGTGCGAAAACGCCGAATCCGTGGTCCGGTGTGCCATGCTCATGGCGTTATCCGCACTTGCCGAGGGTGGGAGATGGCCGGCTGCGCTGCTCGATTGTATGGAGCGTTTCATGGCCGGCATGCGGGACGAGGTCTGCACCGAGCAGTTGAACTGAGACCCCGTCGGGTACGTGTGCTGGTTAGCTCAAGCCGCCA
>CAZTDK010000992.1:0-2387 GCA_964611965.1 uncultured Binatia bacterium (SeqCode)
ACGCCGCTGCGCGCGACCACGCGCGCGAGACGGTCCGCGTCGATCTTGCGCTTCACGAACACGAGCACCGAGCGCATTTCGCTCGGGCGGAGCAGGGTCGCGAGCAAGGAGGACTTCCGGTCCTGCGCGACACGGTAGGTGCTGTGGGCGATCCCGGCCGCCGCCTGCTGCCGGTCGACCGTGATCGTCACGGGATCGCGCAGGATGGTGCGGGCCAGATCGCGGATGCTGGGTGAGAGGGTCGCGGAGAACAGCAATGTTTGCCGCGTTGCCGGCAGCGTCGCCAGGATACGGTGTACGTCGGGCAGGAAGCCCATGTCGAGCATCCGGTCGGCCTCATCGATGACCACGACTTCGACCGCGCTCAGGTCGACGTACTTGTAGCGCAGGTGATCCAGCAGCCGCCCCGGCGTGGCGACGACGATTTCACAGCCGGCGCGCAGCGCGCGTTCCTGCGGGCCCATGTCGACGCCGCCGACGACCGCGACGGCACTGAGGCCGACGTGGTAGCCGAGCGCCAGCACCTGCTCGTCGATCTGCAACGCCAACTCCCGCGTCGGGGAGAGAATGAGCGCCCGGCAGCCGGCATCCCGCCGTCCCTGCAGGCGTTGCAGGATGGGCAGGAGAAAGGCCGCCGTCTTGCCGGTGCCAGTCGACGCGCAGCCGATCAAGTCGCGACCCGCCAGCACGACCGGTATGGCTTGCTCCTGGATCGGTGTCGGGCGCGTATATCCCATGTCGGCCACCGCTTCGGCCAAGGCCGGAATCAGGTCGAGTTCGGTCATTGATGATGCTGTCATTATTTCTCCAAAGGTTGTGACGACGCGGAACGCGGCCGGGATGGCGGCGAAACGAACTGCACGCGCGCGTATCGCGGCCGTGGGCCGTTGCGGCGCGCGATACGCTCCGAAGGGAACGTAAGGGAGCAAACAGCGAGACGTCGTAGTTGAGGTGTTTTGCCCTTCCGATGCTCCCCGCTCAGCTACGTCCGCAGACCGTCTGGAGCCGCGCATCGGGGCGTGAAATTGTCACGGGACGAATGTATCGCACAGTTGCCGGCGAAAAGCGAGGCGAAAAGACCATCGCGAACGCGGTGAGGCACTGGCGTTACTCGAACGGCGGCTGCGGAATCAGTGCGACGGCGTCGTCGGCAGTCGCGCTCTTGAACAAACGGGCTCCCCAACTCGGGGGTGTACGAACGGCATGGTACCCGATCAGGCGCGGCGCGAGCTTGTCGAAATATGCTTCGCGGGTGATGAGGATCGTATCCGGCCGGCGTTCGCGCAGCACTGGCCAGGCGGTGAGGAGAACGTCAGCCGTGGAGGGCTCCCCGCCTTCAACGCCCTGCGGCGGCGCGCCGAGCATTTCGATCGGCTTCGCTGGATCGACGTAGAGCACGAGCTTGTCGCGCGCATCGAGCGACACGATCTTCCATGCCGGCCACGGACGCAACGCCGTCGCCTGGGCCCGCAGCTCACGTCCGAAAGCCGGGGAGCCGCCACCGCAGTAGTACAGTGCCACCGTAACGTTGGCGAAGAGCAACAGCGCAACATAGACAAGTGCGACCGCGATACCGAGCCGGCGCGAGCGGGCAGGGTAGTGTTCGAGGGCAGCGGAAACCCATTCGGCCGTGACCAGCGTGGCGAACGGCACGAGCGGCAGGATGTAGTAACTGCGCCGCGATCCACTGAGCGTGAAGAAGATGAATATGAGCAGCGTGCTCCACGTCATCCAACGAGCTCCGCCGGACAGGCTGCGCCACCGGCGGGGCAACGTCCACAGCGCGGGGACGAGGAAGATCGCCCATGGGAGCATGTAGATCGGGCCGTAGAGGAGATACGTGTAAACCGGTCCTTCGTGGTCGAACGGTGCAAAGTAGCGCAGAATGTTTTCTCGATAGACCTGGTAGAGGCCGGCCGCAGCCGTCGCATCGGGTGCTGCACCGTTTCCGAACCATGTCGATGCCCCGAACGGGACGAGGTACACCATCGCTGCCGGCACCGCTGAAAGTATGACCGAGCGCAGCGGGTAGCGGCGCCAACGCTGCGCGGTGCACAGATGCGGAGCGATGACGAGGACGGGTACGGCGGCGCCGACGAGGCCCTTGAACAAGCTGGTGACCGCGAGGAGGAGGAAGAAAATCACCGTGGTGGTGACGCCGGGCACATCCCGGCGCCGCACGTACCACGCGACCGCGGCCATGATGCCCGCAAGGTTCAGCATGTCGGCCGACGCCGTCCGCGACCAGAAGATGAAGAAGTGAGTCGTCGCCAGCATCCAGCCGGCCAGAAATGCGCTGCGGCGATTGATGAGGTGCCGGCCGATATCGAAGGTGCACCAGAGAACGACGAGCCCAGCCAGCACCGACGGCAGGCGCAACGCCCATA
>CAZTDK010000993.1:0-2380 GCA_964611965.1 uncultured Binatia bacterium (SeqCode)
CACAGCGAGTAATGCAATCGGCATCGCCGGGTTATCGATTCTCGACGGAGGGAATCAGCGGGTTCAGGTGCAGCGAAACGAGGCCCCCCCATCATTCTTCACCGTTGGTGACGATTCCCTGATCAGGAATTTGACTGGGCCTGCCTCTTCATTCGAAGTGCTCTTCCGGTTTTTCCCAGACGGCGATCCACACGGCACAGAGATTACGTTGGGCGAAGGCGAGGTCGCGTTGTTTCAAGAATGCAACTACCAGGGACGGGCTACGGTGTTTGTTGTGGATACCCCGGATTTTTCCGCGCTGACGAGCAGTGTCATCACCCTCGACAAGACAACGGCGTCCGTCAAGGTGGGTCCTCACACCGGCGTGCTCTTGTACTCTGGTGGCGCATTCTCCGGCACCAGCCAGCTGATCGCGCGCAATACGGCGTGCCTGGATACGACGCCAATCGGTAGAAACACCACCTCCATACAAGTGGGATCCCCTCGCCGCCTCGTGCTCATCTCGAAAAGCTGCGTGAACTGCGATCTGTCCGGCATCGACCTGAGCGGGGCGAATTTGTCCGGGGCTGACCTGCAAGGCGCAAACTTGTCAGCGGCGATTTTGGCCGGAGCCAAGACCGATCTGAGCGGTGCCCTGTTCAACAACGCCAGCTTGAAGAATGCGGATCTCAGCGTCGCCCGGCTGTACGGGGCGAACTTCACCAATGCCAACCTGGAGGGCGCGAATCTGCGCAGTGCATTCTTGACCAACAATCTCAGCGCGGGCATTCGCAATCCCGCGAACTTTACCGGGGCCCATTTAAAGGATGTCAATCTGTCGAGCGCCCAGCTCAACGGTACGATTTTCGACAGTGCGAGCTTTTACGGGTCCTTTGATGGTCAGGCGCCCACGTTTCCATGTCAAACGGATACCTCCAAGTGTCCGAACGCCACAACCGGGTTCACCTGTGGCTGCGCCTCGGCGGTTGGGGCCACCATGGTCGACACCCAATTCGCCAATGCGTACCTGTACGGCGTGGATTTCAGCGGCCCGACGACGACCATCAACGGCGTCAAGTTCACCGGGGCGATCCTGGTCGGGGCGAGTTTCGCGGATGCAAATTTCTCGGTGGACCCCAGCAAGGGCGGCGCGCCGCCCGACTTTTCCAATGCGTACTTGCAGGGCGTGAATCTCGCCGGCACCAACCTGACCGACACCTCGTTGGATGGTGCCTTTGTGGATTTCGGCGCTCCGACCAACCAGAACAACGGGAACATCATGCAGCTTCTTCTGGGCCCCCAATATACCGCGTTCAAGGGCTGGGAAGCCCCCAATGCACCGGTATGCGTGCAGGCGGTCTATGACAACTACACGGCGGCTCCCACTACCATTCCAAGCATGACCTGTCCCGACGGCAACCAGTATGCAAGCGGCTGCGGCGCGACCGCACAGAGCAATGTGCAGTGGGCAAGCCATACCCCCATCGGTCAGGCGACCCCGCCTGGCTGGTATCAGTACGATGCGACCTACACCAAGGCCGATCAGAGCCAGGCCTGCAACAGCAATACTTTCAACGTGGACTGGTAGGGCAACCGGCGGGGCGTGGAGAGGGTTATGAGACCGACACCGACTACGGCGCAGCAACGGACTCAGCAGCGCAAAAAGATCGCGCGGCAGAAACGGATCGGGCGGCAGAAACGGCAGGCGAAGCTGGCGCGGGTGTCGAGCGGCGTGACCCGCAGGAAATTCCTTCAATATACTGCCGGCACCGGCATCCTGCTGGGTCTGGCGCCACTGCTGACCAGTTGTGGTGAGGACGAGAGCTCCAGCCCGCAGCCGGACACGGAACAGCGCACGCTGTTCTTCAACCTTGCCCACGAAGACTACGCCGACAAGGGTTACTTCCTGGTTGGGGGCGGCCAGCGATATGCGCTCACCAAAGTGAGCGACCAGCCCGATGTCCTGGCGCGGGCGCGGCAGACCAATGCCTTTCTGCGTGCGGTGCCTGATGACCAGATTACTCATCACATCGAGAATACCGTATTCCGCACGGACTCGGTGACGTTGTGCTACCTGGGCTCCGACATCGACAAGAACGCGGGAACGTGGTCGATGTCCGCGGCGCATTTGCAGATTCCCGAGAGCGGGGCCGCACACGCCTATGCGCTGGCGCGCCTGGCCACCCCCAGCGGTCCGCTGCCCATGTCTGCCAAGCGCACCCTCTATGCGCTGGCAGCGGCGCAAACCGAGCAAGACTTGCGGGACGAACGGGCGCTGGTCGATGTCACCAGCCATGCCGCGACGATGGTCGGGGCAACTCCGGACCTGATGAGCCTCGAGCCCAATTCAGCTCATAACATTCACTCCAACCATATAGATACCGATGTCAACGTGACCCTG
>CAZTDK010000994.1:0-2374 GCA_964611965.1 uncultured Binatia bacterium (SeqCode)
GCCGGCGAATAGGGAAAGGTTGCCGTGCTTGGCGGAGAGCCTGAAGCTGGTGGTGCCGTTCAGGTGTTTGGTGATGTGGCAGGCGATGACAAAGCCGCTGGCCGTACCATTGAAGATGCGGCTGCTGCTCGTATGAATGAAGCTCTCGATGCCACCGAGGTCGAATGCAAGCTCGTTGATGCCGTCTGAAAAGCGGATAATCACCGGCCCAGACTCGGCGGGCAAGTGGGGCAAGCGGGTGGAGAGCACCGCGGCGCTGCCAATGCCTCCCAGCGGTGTCATGCGTGCTGCCGGGGTCTTGAAGGTCTGATTGCCGAACGTGAAGTCGACGCCAGTGGCCGCACCGACGGTGGTCGCCGGCATCGGCACGCTGAGGCCACCGAGCGCGATGCCGAGCGTCAGCGGATCCGTTGACTGTGTACCGACGTCGGCAAGCGCCTGGATATGGTAGGTGCCTTCGGGTACCTGCGGAATGCGCACGCGATCCTGCGGTTGGCCAGTTCCATCGAAGTCGCCCTCGGCATACGTGGCGCGCGGGATGGTATTGCTGAAGGGATTGATTACCCCACCGTTGGGATCGGTGACCGTCAGCCCAACCGGGCCTTCCGAATCGATCGCCAGGTTCAGCGCCGGGTTATCCGCAAGGAACACCTCGGTGGTGCCGTCAGTATTTCCGCCGGTGTAGTCGCAGTTCGACAAGAACGCCACACGCGTGCCGTCGCCGCTGATCTTGGGGTTCACATTGAAGCAGCCGGTGGAGTTGGTGAGCTGGGTAAACGTCTTGTGGATGCGGTCGTAGAGCAGAATCTCGGCGTTGAAGTCCGGATTACCGTGGGTCACGTTGAAGCCGGCAACGAAAGCGATCCAGCGGCCGTCGCCGTTGATCGTCGGCGTGTCGCCGTCGAACACGCCATCCGGTGTGACGGTGATCACGGAGAAGTCGCGCCGCGCACGATTCAAGAGATAGACGGCGCTGGCGCCGTCTGGATTGAGGCCGGCAACATTGCTGGACGAGATGAACGCAATGAACTTTCCGTCGCCGCTGATCGCGGCCGTACCGCTCGAGCCGTTGCCTTCCGGGTCGTTGGTGGCCTGCGACAGCTGGTGCTGCTTGATGTCGTAGATCATCAGCTCCTGGCTGAAATCCTCGTTCCGCCCGGTCAAGTTGCTGTAGGACTCGAAGACCGCGAAACTGCCGTCGGCACTGATGGTCGGATTGTGGCTTTCGCCGTCGCCGTTTGGATCGCGGCTCATGGCGCTGTTGGCGCCACGATTGGAGAGATACACCTCGGGGCTGAAATCCGAATTCCGGCCGCGCAGATTGCTCGTGGTTTCGAAGACCACCTTGTGGCCGTCGCCGTCGATGACCGGCAGCTCGCTCGAACCATCGCCGTTCCGATCACTGGTGAATTGCAGGAAGCGTTTGGTGACGCGATCGTAGCGGAAGATTTCATCGCTCCCGTCGGCGTTGCGATGGGCGTAGTCCGCGAACGAAGTGAAGGCCACGAAACGGCCGTTACCAGAGATCGTCGGATCAAAACCCCCGTCCGCAGTGATGCGCGTGAACTGTCCGGCACTGGCGTCGTACACGAACACGTTTGGAAATCCACTCGCATTGAGCCCGCCGACGTTCGCATTGGTGCCGAACGTCAGGAGCGTCGCATCCTGGCTGATGGACGGCAGGCTGACGAAATTTCCCGGTTGCAGGTCGGTGACCTGCAGGATTTCCCCCGTCACCGGCCGCACCGCTGCCAGCGCAACAACAACGGCAGCCGCTCCGGTGAGCGCCACTGGCCCCCGAAATATCAATGGTCGCATAGTGCCCATTGCATCAGGGGGCCCCCCCCAATGTCAACCTGCAACTCACCGGACGTTGCCTTCGGCGCGCGCTTCGGGAATAACCTATTCGCCGCGGCGCTGGGGAGAGCACTCAGCACTCAGGCCTCAGGACTCAGCACTCAGCACCATTTCGGAGGTTACGATGAACACAAAAGACATCTACGAAATCGGCGAGATCCCGCCGCTCGGCCATGTGCCGAAAACCATGTACGGCCAACTCATCCGCGCCGAGCGCTTTGGCGAGCCCAAGGTGGCATTCAAGATCGAGAAGATCGCGGTCCCCGACATCAAACCGGACGAGGCGCTGGTGTACGTCATGGCCGCCGGTATCAACTTCAACAACGTCTGGGCGGCACTGGGCTCGCCGGTCAATGTCATTGCGGCGCGGCAAAAGGCGAACTTCGATCCCAGCGACTTCCATATCGGCGGCAGCGATGCCTCCGGCATCGTCTACGCCGTCGGCAGCAACGTGAGGAACATCAAAGTCGGTGACCCCGTCGTCGTCCATTGCGGCACCTGGGACTCCGACTGCAGA
>CAZTDK010000995.1:0-2367 GCA_964611965.1 uncultured Binatia bacterium (SeqCode)
GATCGACGCCGGCGGCGCGCAACGCCGCCAGCGGGTAGGTGATCAGCGGCCGGCCACCGAGCCGGTGCAACACCTTCGCCTGTCCGGAATTCATGCGTGTGCCCAGGCCTGCCGCCAGGACAATTGCGCCCACAGATCGATGCGTCGTCACAATTTGTCGATTATGCGGCAAGAGACGCACCGAGTCGATGGGAGCGGAGAGACAACCGACGACAGACCGCTTCGCTTCCAGACAACAGACCAAGGAGATCATCAGTCGGTGCTCTGTCCTCTGTGGTCTCTGGGATCAGATCTCCTTTGCCCGACGCTGCTACCTTTGCTATTGGACGCCTCGCGGGAGGACTTGCGGAATGCCGGTGGTGTACTTCGTCAAACAGCAGCGCGCGGTAGAATGCCCGGTGGGCACCAACCTGCGGCGCTTGGCGCTCGACAATGGCATCGATCTCTACGTGTTCCCGACCAACATCCTGAACTGTCGCGGCAACGGCTTGTGCGGTACCTGCCGCGTCAAGGTGGATAACCCGCGGGCGCTCTCAGTACGCACGCCAACCGAGGAACGCAAATGCGGTTGGGAGGGTGAGCAATACCGTCTCTCCTGCCAGAGCAAGGTTCTCGGCGACGTCCAGGTCACCACCAGCCCGCGCAAAGCGGTCGGGTGGTCGAACCATTCGACGTATCAGTGGATGAAGGATCTGGAGTGAATGCGACAGATGGTCAGGAGTAAGGAGTAAGAGGGTCAGGAGTTAGGAGCGCACACTCCTGACTCCTTACCCCTTACCCCTTACCCCTTACTCCTTACCCTTCACCCCGATCTTCTCATACGCGCCGCGAAAGTACAGCAAGGGCTCGCCATCGCGGGCATCGGCGGCCTCGACTTCGCCGATGAAGATTGTGTGGTCACCGCCTTCGCAGATATCAGTCGCGCGGCACTCCAGGTGACCCAGCACGTCAGCAAGCACGGGCGCACCGGTCTTCCCCTGGCGTAGCTGGACCGTGGCGAACTTGTCGCCACCCGAGATCGCGAAGCGGCGTGACAGCTCCTGTTGATCGGCCGCCAGAAAGTTCACCGCGAAGACCCGCGAGGTGTGAAAGTGCGGATGACTCTCCGCCCTTTTGTCGACACACACCAGCACCAGCGGCGGCTCCAACGAGACCGACGTAAAGGCCGTGGCGGTGAGGCCGTAAGGCTTCCCGTCATCGCCGAGCGTCGTGATGATGGTCACGCCGGCCGCGAAATGCCCCAGCACACGACGGAACTCTTGCTTGTCGATTGGCATATTGGCTCCTCTCGCACCGGGGTAGTGACGAGTGACGAGTGACGAGTGACACGTGACGAGCAAGAGGGAGCCCATCACTCATCACTCGTCACTCATCACTGTCCCTAGGCCACGGTGGCGCGGCGAGCAGCGGGCCATTGGCGCGCCACATGTGGCACGAATCGGCCGCCGCATGGGTGCCCTCGGCGCGCCGCGGCCGGACGTTCAACTCCTCGATCAGGCTCGGCATGCATTGCAACATCGTCGGCGCCAGCATGAACAGCAGATGGACCAGCGGCTGCATCTTGGCGTCCTCGCCGAAGAGCGCCTGGACGTGTGCCGTGTAGCCCTTGAACATCGCCCGGCCGACCAACTCACTGGCCGTGGCCACCGTTTCCCACTCGCCGGGTGCGGCGATCGCCGGCCCGGCACGGCGCACACGCCCGCTACTGGTGACGATACTCATGCTCGGCAACTCGATCTCAACGTCGGCAGTGGCTTCGAACGATGCATCCATCTCTTCCTCGAGCGGCAGCGCATCAGCACCGGGGCGGTAGTGTAGGTCGAACAGCATGCCGCGCAGTACCAAGCCGAACCCGGCCGCCTTCATGCCATCGACGATCACGCTACGCGCAAATAACGGGCTACCTGGCGCCGGGACCGCACCCGTGGCGGGACGGCGAGCCTGCTCGCGCGCCACCGCCCACTCGATCGTCGGTCCGACGAGTCGCAGCAGCGTGTAGATGTGAAAACAGCCGCGGGGCCCGCCGACTTGCTCCATCACCGTCGGGCCGTAGCCGTCACGCAACGTGGCGCCGACCAGCCGCTGCACGTCAGGCAGGCGATCGGGGCAGCTCTCGCCGCGCGTTCCAGGGCCGGGCGCAAACGGAAATGCCGACATCGTCGGCTCGACGGCGCGGATGCGGAGAGTTGGGTAGTCCAGCTGCAGCCGCACCGCCATGTCGTGGACCACCCCTGGTCCCTGCAACTTGCCGCCGAGGGGAACCAGACCGCGCTTGCGCAGGTCGAAGATGCGCCCCACCGCCAGCAGAGCGTCTGCCTCACCCCAGCTGAGATGCAGGGAGATCATACGAGTATGCAGCGGCGTCAC
>CAZTDK010000996.1:0-2364 GCA_964611965.1 uncultured Binatia bacterium (SeqCode)
AGCGGCGTCTTCCGCAACGAGGGTAGCTCGGTCTTCTTCTCGCTCATTTCGCCTCCTTCACCGTGGGCCCCGCATCAGCACGACAGAACTCCGATCGCTCCGCCACTCACGTTTCACGGTATACGTTCTCAAAACCCCAGACGGTAGCGACTGCGGCGCGGCTGTGCCGTCTCCCTCTCCATGCCACGAGAGCAAAGATGAGGAATAAATCATCACCCGCGCTACGGACGAGCTCCCGTCCACTGCACGCGGATCGTCAGCGTAATCTTCGATCTTCCGGACCGGCAAACAAACGGACCCGCTCGTGCTGCGGCAGCAACCCCGCCAACAGCTCCGGTCGTCGTTCGTTGGCGGCGAGCACATGGGCCACCTCGGCCACCGCTTGCGCCAAGCCCTCCTCAGTAGGCAAATCCCCTTGCCCGCCATTCATCACCACGAGGTCGAGGCGTTCCGTATAGACCAGGCCTTGCGGGCGCCCATCGTTGCGACACAGGTGCACGCGATGCGTCCGACCGCGCGCGTTGCGCAGCGTCAGCACGCACACGCCGTCCACTGGGCCACCCAGCTCGGCAACCCGCCAGCCGTGCGACACCATGGAGCCCAGCGCCAGAGGACGCAGCAATTCCCAAGGTGGCGGCGCGCTGGCGGTCGCCGGTGCACCCGCATCAGTCACCTCGGTCACCGAAGGCGGCGGCGGCTGCGCCGACGCGGCAGCACGAGGGGCCTCACCCTGCCCGATATCGGTGTCGGTGCTCGGCCCACTGCGGTTCACCGCAGCCTTCGCCCGCCCAGGACTGGCAGCCAAGGCCACCGCTGCACCGGCTACACCGACTGCAAGCTTTCCGACCAACGCACGTCGCGACAGCATCTCGCACCTCCATATTTTATGATAACGCTACCGCCGATATCACAATTATCCCGCGTGTTGCAATGACAATCTCCAACGCACAAGTAATCTTGCGCGGGCAGCTTCATCGCCGCCGCGATCCCCCCCTCCCCGGGTTGCCTACCACGATCCGTGGGAGCCGTGACTCCCGTGAGAGCCGTGACTGCCATGCGAGCCGTGGCTGCCATGCGATCCATGGCTGCCGTGCGATCCATGGCTGCCATGCGAGCCATGACTCCCGTGCGAGCCATGACTGCCATGCGAGCCGTGGCTGCCGTGAGACGCGTGCGACATGTGCTGCGCCAGCAGCATCTTCTCACTGTTGGGGTCGGTGCGCAGCGCTTGCGCGGCCTCTGAGACGTCGAGATCGACTTCCGGCTTCACCGCCTGGCGCGCCTCATCCCGGCTGAGGAAGTCCAGCGGTGTCTTCCGCAATGAGGGCAACTCGGTCTTCTTCTCGCTCATGTCGCCTCCTTCAGCGTGGGCGACGCAGCAGGATGCTGGCGCGCCCGACCGGTGCGATCCACACGATTCACTCTACTCCCTGCGCCATTCACCGCAACAGTCGTCACGGCGTGCAGCGTAACCGTAAGCTATCGCGGTCGGTGCCGAGCAAGTTCGCGTTCGGGTAGACGGCGTAGCGAATGGCCAGGAGCTTCGATCGGAAGCCGCCCGACCGCAGCTGCGTGAGTGGCACATTGAACAGTATTTCCGGCGAACAGGCATCGGCCGTGGTGAGCGGCGGCGAGAACAGGACGGAGCGCTTCGGAGTCGTCGTGATGGATGCGCCAGACATCGTCAGCAGCCCCGCCTCGAGTGCGTCGCGGTTCGCGGTGTCGGTGGCGTTGCGCGGTACCGCCTCGCTCGGCCCGGTGAAGTTGATGCGGGTGACCTGATGAACGGGCAAGGTGCACTGCTGGCGTGAGTCGTCGACAAGGAAGCAGAGCGAGATCTTGAAGGTGCACATTCCGTCACCCGCCGGGCCGAAGTCGCAGCTTGGATCGCCTTCCTTGCAGACGATGGTGTTCGGTGGATGCAGCAAGTTGACGTTTTGCGGCGGCGTGGCGTACGAGCACATCTCGGCCATACAGTCGACCTTCGCCGAGCCATTGATGTAACCCGGGATCAGACCGCCCGGCCCCGTGGGGCAGTACGGGCCAAGGATGACCGTCGCCGTCGGGGTCGGCGTAACCGTCGGCGTCGCCGTCCGCGTGGGTGTCGGGGTGTTCGTCGGCGTCCGTGTTGGGGTTGGCGTCTGCGTCGGCGTATCGGTCGGGGTGTTCGTCGGCGTGTTCGTCGGCGTATGCGTCGGCGTATCCGTCGGCGTGTTGGTTGGCGTCTGCGTCGGCGTGTTCGTCGGCGTATCGGTCGGCGTCGGCGTGTTCGTCGGCGTATTGGTCGGCGTCTGCGTTGGGGTGTCCGTCGGCGTATTGGTCGGTGTGCTCGTCGGTGTATCCGTCGGCGTATCCGTCGGCGTG
>CAZTDK010000997.1:0-2364 GCA_964611965.1 uncultured Binatia bacterium (SeqCode)
ACCAATCCTGTCCTGAGGCTCCCCGAAGGGGGGAGCGGTCCATAGAAAAGACGCCGACCGCAGGTCCTAGAAATCTTCGAGCTGTGCGACCGCTCCCTACCGCGACACATCTCGACTCTACCCAAAGGTTCACCACGGAGCCACGTAGGCACGGAGAAGACGGGAATTTCTGAACCTTGCCCAGGTCATCGACGAAGTGCGGATTGTGCCGATCGCAAGAGAGATGAAGGGGCATTTTCTGCATCTAGCTCTTGCGATGTCTCCGTGTCTCCGCGCCTCCGTGGTGAGAAATCCGGGCCAAATGGATCACGGCTGGCGCCCACTCGCAACGCCAACTTTACTGCGGATGTGCACCGCGCTCAGCGCACTCGCAGCGACCGCTGCGCATGCGCGGCGACGGTGAGCGTGACGCCGTCTGCCGCGATGGCCGCGGCACCCTCCGTGGGACTCTCGTCAAGGCGGACACTCTCGATACACGACATCGGGACGCCGAGTTGAACGCGCGCCTCGACGGCTGCATTGGTGGGGTTGCGCACACGCAGAATCAATCCGTCGCCATCTTCCGCCGGCTTCAGCGCGCTGAGCTGAACCGCGCCCGGTTCAATCAGCAGGAGCGCTTGATCGGCTGGCACCAGCGGCGTGTCGCCGGCCGGCACGGCGCGCAGGCCCAGCTCGGCGTCGCGCGCCGCGTGCGGCTGGTCGCCGACAAACAGCGCGAGCTGTGCGGTGATGCGTTCTTGGCATTGCGCCCCGGGCGTCTGCACCACCGGGCCAGCAGGCTGCGGACGGGTGGTGAGATCCATGAGCGCCAGCCAGCCGACAGCCCGTACGAGGGTGATGGCGATCACGCCCTCGGGTGTCACCTCGGCTTCAGGCAAGCCTGGCGCCGCGACGGTCAGATGGTTGACGCTGACGAAGCCCTGCTGGACGAAGGTCGGCTGGGCAGGATGTACCCAACCGGTGTCGTTCCGGCGAGCCGTGGAGCGGCGCGCCACATCGAATGTTGTCGCCGCTTCGAGGTCGGTCACCGGTCGGCCGGTCGGGAAGAGCAGGCGCAGGCGATGATCCTTCGCACTGTTGTCGAGATGCACGCGCAGATCGACGCGCTCCACACCCGGTGTGACCTGCGCCGCTGTCTCGATGACCAGCGGCACGCGCTCCCGGCCGCGACTGGTGCGGTCGGGGGCCAGTTCCGTGGGGACGCGAAGCGTGCGCTGCACGGTCAGGGACTGAATGCCGCTCGCGTGCGTGCGGCGCCGTACCTCGACACGCTCGATGGTCACATCGCCGCCGGGCACGGGATCGAAATCGTAGGTGTCGCCACGATCGCCAATATCCTCGATGCTGCACAAGCCGGCGTACACACCGTGACTCGTGCGCAGCTCGAAGGTGCCGTCATCGGCGGCGCGCACCCAGATGTCGCCACAGGCGATCTCGCGGCCGTCATCCTCATGGTCGGGGTGAGCCGCTGACGGCTCGACCGTGAAGCGCCGCCAGCCGAAAGCCGGAATGTCGCGGGCGACGAACTCGATACTCTGCGGCGGCAGGTCGGGGACGAGACGCTGCCGTCCTGGTGTTGCATCGGCGATCAGCCGCGCCGGCGCGCCGTTGACGGTGTAACCAGTGGTGTTGAGACTGGCGCGCAGCCACGGGTGCAGTGACATTGTACGCGCCGTGTCACCGCCGAATTCGAACCAGCTGGGCGGATCGATCGCAAAACGCACGACGTCGGTGCGCGCGTGCGGCGACGGGTTGAAGACTGCAAGGTCGAAGCTCTCCCGCGCCGGCACGCGGCGCTCCGCGCCCAAGCCGGCGAGCCGCTCGAGAACGCGGCGCGTCGTCTCGTTGGCGAGCTCCTCGGCGGTATCGTAGCGCGCCTGCATCTGCTCATGGACCCGGTCGTGCGAGCAGCCGCAGATCGAATCGTGCGCTTGATTTTGCAACAGAGCGCGCCACGCCAATCGCAGCGCCGGGCGCTCGTCGGGAAGACCGCCGACGCGGCCGATGCTCTGACCCAGCGCGCACCAGGGCTCGGCCCAGCCTTCGAGCAGGGTCTCGATATGCCGATTGCGCAGCTTGAGCGGCGTGCGCGTCGACCAGACACCCGGCAGCAGGTTCGCCATGCGGCCACCGGTGAGCTCGCCGTGAAAATGCGGTGCGTCGTGCGACAACGGGCGCGCGAAGTCCTCGAGCAACCCACGCCGCACCGTCCACCCGGTGGCGCGCGCCAACTGCTCGGCCGCGGCACCGACGTGCGCGTCGGGCAAGGCGTGGTCGATGCCGTTCATCAGCAGCACCGTGTCGTTGCGCGTGCGTGCCGCCAGGGTGTGCGCCACGCCGCCGAGAAACTCCGCGGCGGCCGCA
>CAZTDK010000998.1:0-2360 GCA_964611965.1 uncultured Binatia bacterium (SeqCode)
CGGCTCGGGCGGCGAGGGCTTGGCAACCTGCACCGGCTGCGGTTTAGGCGGTTCAGGCTTTGGCGGTTCCGGTGGCTTCGGCTTGGGTTCCTCCGGCGGTGCTGCTGCCGCCATCGGCGGCGCCTGAACGTGACCCTTGCCACCGCGAATCATGTTCGTGCCGGCGAGCTTGTCGTCCGAAACTATATCGAGCACATAGGCCTGCTGCGGCGCAGGATGATGGAGGAAGGTATTTGGAACGAGCAATAGCAGCGCGACCGCCACGAGGTGGATAGCGCCGGAGGCCAGTACCATCCACCACAGCCCGCGGTCCCATTCGGGTTCGCTGACGGTGATTGGTGGTTGCTTGTTCACGGGGGTGTTCCGGCGCTGCGACCGGGCTGAATCTTCGCGCTACCGATCAACGAGGCGTCACATTCGAAGTCCGAAGATCCGAAATCCGAGCTCAATCCGAAACTGCAAATTCGAATGATCGAAGCGAATGGTGTAGCGCGTTGCATCGGACGCTGTCGCGAATTTCGAATGTCCATTCTGCGTGGCTGGCTCAGCTGCGTTGGTCGGAGGGCGGCTCGGTAACCATCCCCAAGCGCTCCACCCCGGCACCCTTCACGGCAGCGATCACCCGCATGACCTCTCCATATTTGACGTTTTGATCGGCCCGCAGGAACACCTGCCGGTCCGGACGCAGCTTGAGGATAGCTTGCAGCTTCGATCCCAGCTCGGGCAGCGTCGTCGGCGTGTCGTTCAGATAGACTTCGCCCTGGCGATTCACGGCCACGACCAGTTGCTGTTCGTCACCGGTGAGCGTGACCGTCTTCACCTTGGGTAGATTGATGTTCACGCCTTGTTGCAGAATGGGCGCGGTGACCATGAAGATCACCAGGAGCACCAGCATCACGTCGACCAGAGGGGTGACGTTGATGTTAGAGATCGTCCCGCCGCCTGGGTCATCAAAAGCCATGCGTGCACTCTACTTGAGGAAATGACGCTCCGCGATATTCAGAAATTCGGAGGAAAAGTTCTCCATGTCCGCCGACAGGACGCGAATCTGTCTGGCGAAGTGGTTGTAGGCCACCACGGCGGGGATGGCGGCAACCAGGCCAGTGGCGGTGGCGATCAGCGCCTCGGCGATACCGGGCGCAACCGCTTGAATGCTCGATGACTGGGTCACGCTGAGCCCGCGGAACGCGGTCATGATGCCCCACACCGTGCCAAACAAGCCGATGAACGGCGTCGCACTGGCGGTCGTGGCCAGGAACGTCAGTGCGCGTTCAAGGCGGGTGATCTCCTGATTGGTGGCGCGCTTCATGGCGCGCTCGACGTTCTCGATGCCGCCGAGCTCGGTGGAATCGATCGCGCCGCCCGCTTCACCCGGGTTGGTCTGTCGCTTGGCGCGTGTCAGACGCACCAGCTCCTGATAACCGGCGCGAAACACGTGCGCTACAGGACTGAGCTTCAACTCCTGACTGGCGGTGTGAATCGCCGTGAGGTTCTTCGTATCCCAGAAAATCTCAGTGAAGCGTGTCGACTGCTTTCGGGCGACGCGGATCTGGCGGAGCTTGTAGAAGATGATGCCCCAACTGAACACCGAAAACAGGATCAGCACGTAGAGCACGAACTGGACGACGGGCCCAGATCCGGCCACCATGCTGACCAGACTCTCCTGCCCGCCCAAGCCCTCGGCTTGCGCAAATGCGGCAGGAACCAATCCCACAAACATACACCGTCCCCTCGCCACCCAATTGCGCGAACGCTAGTATACGCGTCCTGACGAGTCAACGCGTCGCCCGCGCTTGCCTTGACTGGCTTTGGTGAAAGTGGTTAACGGGCGTTTTTCCATTCTGCAGCGGCAGCGAGGAGAACGAGATGGCAATTCGGGTCGGCATCAATGGCTTTGGGCGAATCGGCCGCAACGTGCTGCGGGCATGCCTGGACAGCAAGGACATCGAGTTTGTCGCGGTAAACGACATCACCGACGCCAAGACCTTGGCGCACTTGCTCAAGTACGACTCGGTGCACGGCCGCCTCGGCCGCACGGTCACCGCCGAAAAGGATGCGTTGCTGATCGATGGCAAGCGCGTCCGTGTGCTCAGCGAACGCGATCCCGCCAAGCTGCCGTGGAAGGATTTGGGCGTCAGCATCGTCCTCGAGTGCAGCGGCCACTTCACCGCGCGTGACAAGGCGGCTTTGCATCTCGCCGGGGGTGCCAAGAAGGTCATCATCTCCGCTCCGGCGAAGGGCGCCGACCTGACCATGTGTTACGGGGTCAACCACACGGCGTACAAAGCGAGCGAGCATCATGTGATCTCCAACGCCTCGTGTACGACGAACTGCCTGGCGCCGGTGGCCAAGGTGTTGCA
>CAZTDK010000999.1:0-2357 GCA_964611965.1 uncultured Binatia bacterium (SeqCode)
TAGCTACAGCCTTGTGCAAAACACGGCCACTGGGCCGCGTCGATTCAACCTCTCGGCCGCGAATAGCTGCCAAACCGTAGCAAAGTGTGCCTCCCGCTGTCGATTTTCCTTGATACGTAGGCCTAATCAGGATATCAAGCATAGGCACTGGAGGTCGCCCATGCTGGTCAGCATCAAAGCCCAGAAACCCCTTCCCCTCGGTGGCCTCACCGGTGACGGCGTCCACATCTGGGAGGCCGATCTCAAGGTCATCGATCAGCTGCTGGCCGACGACGAGTTCATCGACATTCTCTGGCAGAGCTTCCACCGGACTCACCCGACGGCGCGCAAGACCGGACGCCACCGCATGGCCTTCAACCGCGCCTTGCGCACCGCGGCTATCAAGCACATCAAGCAATGGTCGTTCCCGGACACCTACAAGGAGCTCCAGCGCAACCTCGATTACCGCGCCTTCACCCAATTCTTTGACGAGAAAATTCCGGTGGCCTCGACGCTCTCGCGCAATCTCGCCTGCATGGACGCGGCGGCGGTACGCGCATTGAACGAGCGTCTGGTCCACGTGGCGCACCAGCGCAAGGTGGTGCAGGGGCGAATCTACCGCCAAGACACCACCGTGTGCAAGACCAACGTGCATTACCCGACCGACAGCTCCCTGCTGCAGGACGGGGTGCGCGTGTTGCAGCGATTGGCCGAACGCGCCGCAGAGGTGGTGCCGGCCGTGGGCGCGATGCGCAACCGCGCCAAAGCCGTGCGCAATCGAGTGCTCGAAATCGCGCGCGCAGCCCGCAGCCGGGGCGAGCAGTCCAAGGAGCGGCGGGAGAGTTCCTACCGCGTGTTGCTGCGCATCGTGCGGCCGGTCGTGACCGGTGCGCGTCGCATCGCGGGCAAGCTCGCCAACAAGCGCGTGACCCGACATCTAGGGTGGGAGGGGGAGATGATCGCCAAGGCGCTGAAGACGGAGCTCGACACGATGGGCGAGCGTGTGGAGCGGGTCATTCGGCAGACGCGGGCGCGCGTGTGTCGCGGCATCACCGACTGGCCCGACAAGCTGCTAAGCCTGTTCGTGCCGCGCACTGCCGTGATCCGCAAGGGCAAAGCGCACAAACCCAATGAGTTCGGCCGCCTCATCGATATTGTCGAAGTGGAGAATGGCATTGTCGCCGACTACCGAGTACTCGACGGCAACCCCGACGATGGCTCGCTGCTGCTGCCGGCGCTTGAGCGCCACCAGCAGCGCTTCGGTCGGGTACCGCATCTGGTGGCCACCGACCGCGGGTTCTGGTCGGCGAAGAACGAACGCGCCGCGCACGCCTTGGGAGTGAAGCGCGTGGCCATTCCCGCCACGGGCAAGCTGGCGCGTACCCGCTTGCGCCTCCAGCGCTCGCGCTGGTTTCGCCAGGCGCAGCGATGGCGGGCGGCGGGCGAAGGCCGCATCGGCACGCTGAAGAACGTATTCGGCATGGACCGCTGCATGTATAAGGATGCCGAGGGGCGCGAGGACCACGCCATGGAGCGCTGGGTCGGATGGTGCGTGTTTGCCAACAACCTGGTCTTCGTGGCTCGTGCACTGCGGCGCCAGGAGTGCGATGGCAACCAGAGCGGAACAACAGCGGGACAAAGCGATCAAGCGGCTGCTTGAGCTGGCGCCACAGATGCTGTTTGGCTCCAGCTCGCAGACCTACCGCACGTGCGGCAACAAGAGTTGTCGTTGCCACAGCAGCGGGCCAAAGCACGGACCGCACGTCTATGTGAACTACAAGGGAGAGGACGGCCGGACCACGGGCTACTATGTGCCGCAGCCGCTTCAGGAACGGGTGCAGGAAGGGCTGGCTGCCTGGCGGGAATTCTACGCGTTGAGCAAAGAGATCGCCGAGATCAACCGCCAGCTCATGGCCGCCGAGCGCCCCCGAAGACGAGGCGACAACGAAACTGAAACCGATACCACGCGCCGTGAGCTTCACGGCGTTGCTCGTGGCGACGATGTTGCTGCTAGCTCTGTATCGTATCGACGCCGCGATTGCGGAGGTGGTGGTCTGGTGTCCGCTCTTGGCGCACGCGAGCACGTCACCGACTGAGCTTGGGCGCCACCACCACGGTGTCGCAGTGATCCACGCTCCACGTGCCCCGCAATTGTCGGTCGGCGAGAAGGACCACGTACCGGGCAGGCCTTGCAGGCTCGGCGAAGTCGGAGGTGCGCGGCGGGCAGTTGTGCACAAGGCCCTGCGACCTGCGCCACACGGCAGATCCTGGGGAGAGTGGCGAGCGGAGGTGATTTTGAGCCGATCTGGCCGACGTTGCCAGCCTCACAGGCAAGGAATCAGCACCCAGTGGCCGTGTTTTGCACAAGGCTGTAGCTA
>CAZTDK010001000.1:0-2357 GCA_964611965.1 uncultured Binatia bacterium (SeqCode)
GACCGTCAGAGCAACTAAGAGGAAGAGCGCTATGCGCCGCCACGAAAGGTTCATCATCCGCCACACCAGGCGCGGATGGTAGTGGTCTAAGGCGCTGAAATCAAGCCAAAAACCCATGCAATAATCCGCCGCTCGCCGGCCACTTGGTGGCACCGTTCACCACCCGTGGCAGCACTCGGTGACTCGCCGGACCTAACGGGCTGGTAATTGCGGTTGCCACGCGGGATCGACTGGCTGGAACACCTGCGCCAGCGCTATGCGCTAAGCGATGGCAGCGTTGAGGTACCAGACGTGGCCGGCAAGGCGGTATCGGGTGGCTCGCGGCATCGGATCTCTTCCACGGACAGGCCATTTCCCAGCTGAAAGTGCGCGTCTAAGCCCGCAGCTGACGCCGGTTCCGGATGATTGTCACGTGTATATCATGGGTTAGGATGGTCAAACCAGCGAGAAGGCTTTCCACCTCACGGGTTGGGGTGTCGGTTCGCAGACTGCACCCTAGGCCGAGGCTTTCCAGATGATCCTCAACTTTCTGGAGTTCTCGGCGATACCTGTCGGATGCTGGCCCGTTGATCCGCGCTGCTCGGCTTCACTTGCTTCGGCGAACGCGGTCGATCTGTTACAAACGTGTTCCGCAGAAGAGCTTGACGTTGGCTGGTTGTCTGTGCGACGCTCACGCCAATTTTGTCTGCAATGTGGGGGCATCATGACGAAGATCGCTTCAACCATTGTGGGGTGCGCAACGCTGCTGTGGTCGACCACGGTGATGGCGACCCTAGCCCCGCCGGCTACCAGCCTCTATACCTGCCAGAACGCTGTGAAGGCGGCGATGGCGTCGTTCGTAGCCAACAAGGTCACCGCCATCGGCGGGTGCTTGCAGGCGGTGTCGACGCAAGTGGTCAAGAACAACGCCGTCGATGCCCACGCCGCCGCCGGTGTCTGCGTCGCGCAGTTCCGCCGGCTCAACGACAGCCGCGGCTTGAACAAGCAGCTCAGTGACAAGCTGAAGGTGACGGTGACGAAGAAGTGCGCTCCGGGGCAACCGGGTGTGACACATACTTTGGGGGACCTCCTCGGCAGTGGCGCCGGTGTCTCGCAGGCGCTCGACGCTGACGCCCTCAACGCCTGGTGTAGCCACTACGGCGGCGACGGCTCGATCGACTCGCTGCAGGAGTGGATCGACTGCCTCACCGCGGCAGCAGAATGCGCGGTCGACTCGATCATTGCCAGCCAGTACCCGCGGGCGCTCGAGTGGCTGAACCTCGTCAAACCGTCGATGCAGGCGCTTTCGCCACCGGTTGCCGACCCCGCCAAGATCAGCGACGCCGTTGCCAGCCTCGATGCGGTAAAGGCCGCGATCGACGGGCCGGACAACGACAATATCGTCAGCATCCAGTGCGGCGGCAGCCAAGTGAGCCCCCCCACGGCCACCCCGAGCAACACTCCGACCAACACCCCGAGCAACACTCCGACCAACACCCCGAGCAACACCCCGACTCTCACCCCGAATCCGACAAACACGCCAACGACCACTCCGAGCGAAACTTCCGCCATCACTCCTCCGGCAACCCCGGGGTGCAGCCTGCCCTCGGACTGTCCGCCAACCGGTAGCGAGTGCAGCACCGCGACGTGCGCGGCCGGGCAGTGCGGCATCTCCTTCGTCAGTGCCGGAACGGCGACGTCGAGCCAGACGCCCGGTGACTGCATGCAGAACCAGTGCGACGGCGCGGGCGGCACCACGTCGGTTGTCGACAACGCCGATGTCCCGGCAGACGACGGCAATCAGTGCACGAACGAGGTGTGCACGGTGGGCGTGCCCTCGCACCCGGTCGCCGCCGCACGTACGGTCTGCAACCAGAACGGCGGCACACTCTGCGACGACGCCGGCGTCTGCACCAACTCGGTTCAGATCGTGCGCGTGGGGGACGGCAGCGCGGCGCTGAGCACCGCGGCCACGGCGGTCTTCCTGGAGGAGCGGTTTGTGAGCAACGGCGCGCTTGTGCCGACGGGCCACAATCCCCTCGCCCTGCCGACGACAGTGAACGGCGGCAACGCGCGGCTCACCCTCACGGGCTCCGGCACGTCCGAGGGCGCGCTCGCGCTGTCGGCCGACGGACACTACGTAACGCTCGCCGGGTACGACGCCGCCTCGGGCACGGCCAGCGTTAGCAGCTCCACCTCCGCGACAGTGAACCGCATCGCGGGGCGCGTCGACGCAAGCGGTGCCATTGACACGTCGACGAGGATCAACGCCCTCATCAGCACCAACAGCCCCCGCAGCGCGGTCACCGACGATGGAACCCGGTTCTGGGTCAGCGGTTCGACGAACGGCGTCGTTTACATCCCGTTTGGTACCACCG
>CAZTDK010001001.1:0-2344 GCA_964611965.1 uncultured Binatia bacterium (SeqCode)
GCAGGCGATTGAAGGCCTGTGCGGCTGAATTCGCTGCGAAGGTGCTCAAGGCTCACCACCACCGCCGACGAGCGTCACTGACTCGCCTGCAGCTCGGCGATCGTGTCGACGGTCGCCAGCAAGTCGCCCTCCGTCGTCGCGCGTCTCGACACGATCAGCCGGTGGACGCCGAGGTCGGCAAATCGCCGCACCGTATCCGCGTCGAGCTTGCCTACCGGTGTGACGCTGATTTCCAACTCGCCGAGCGCCGCGGGCCGCGCCGTCGTGCGCTGCGTCTCTCGCAGCGCGTCGATGTGACGCGCCGCCGTCGTGACATCGAGCGCGAAGCCGTACCAGCCGTTGCCGTGCTGCACGGCGCGTTTGAATGCCTCAGGTGAGGCGCCGCCAATGACGATCGGCGGGTGCGGCTGTTGCACGGGGCGCGGGAACGCGTTGATGCCCGCGAAGTTGACGAACCGCCCGCGATAGCTCGGCTGCGGCTGGGTCCACATCGCCAGCATCGCTTCGAGGTACTCGATGGTGCGTGCGCCCTTGTGGCTGAAGGGAATGCCGAGGCCGTCGAACTCCGGCTTGAGGTAGCCGATGCCGATGCCGAAAATGAGTCGCCCGCACGAGACGACGTCGAGACTCGCGAGCTCCTTCGCCAGCACCAGCGGATTGCGCTGCGGCAGGATGATGATGCCGGTGCCCAGCCGAATGGTCTGCGTCCCCGCGGCGATGTAGGCCAGTGCCACCGCTGGGTCGAGGAAGGGCGTCTCGGGCGGCACCGGCGATGGAGGAACCTGCGGGTCCGGCAAGACGACGTGCTCGCCCGTCCACACCGACTCGATCCCGCGCGCCTCCGCGGCTTGCGCGACGCGCCGTGCGATCTGCGCGTCGGCGCACGGTCCAAAGTTGATTCCGAAGAGTCCGAACTTCATGTGCGTCACCTCGTGATTTCAGGTCGACACGATACACCGGGGCGGAAAAAAAGGAGAGCGACGCCGATCGACGTCCCCCACGCGCCGGCGAGGGCGAACCTGTTGCCCGCGAGGCAAATGATCGCGACGGCGCCGCCTAGCGACCAACGGGAGCGGTCCCTAGAAAATACGCCGGCCGCAGGCCACCCCTGGTCCCATCGCGCGACTTCTGGTACTGACCCTCGGCACAAACAGGCGTTTCATTGAACCCAGTGTCTTGCAGCGAGTGAGATTCAACCTCCAGTGACGCACGTGCAGACCACGCTCAAGGATGCGACGGCCATCGTCGGGATCGGCGAGACCGTCTTTGCGAAGAACCTCCAACCGTCGGAGCTCGAGCTGGCGTGTCAGGCGATCAAGGCCGCCCTCGATGACGCCGGCATCCGCCCGGCCGAAGTCGACGCGCTCAGCTCGTACACGATGGAGGAGACGCTCGAATTCGAGGTGGCGCGCAACCTCGGTATGGGCGACCTCACCTTCTTCAGCCAGGTCGGCTACGGGGGCGGCGCCGGCTGCGCCACCATTGGCCACCTGGCCATGGCGGTGGCCGCGGGCGTTGCCAATGTTGCCGTCGCCTGGCGCTCGCGCAAACGCAGCGATCCGCGCAAACGCGTGTGGGCGCAGGTGAGTCCGCGGGTGACCGACCACTGGAAATACTCGCGCCCGTGGGGACTCATCCGTCCGGTCGACGAGGTGGCGATGTTTTGGCGGCGCTACATGCACGAGTACGGCGCGACGCGCGACCACCTGGCCAACGTCGCGCTCGCCTGCCGCCAGCACGCGAACCGCAACCCGCGGGCGTTCATGCACACCCGCCCGCTCACCCGTGACGAGTACATGCAGGCCCGCTGGATCTGCGAGCCGCTGTGTTTGTTCGACAACTGCCTGGAGAGCGACGGTGCGCTCGCCGTGGTCATCGTGCGCGCTGATCGCGCCAAGGATTGTCCGCAGCCAGCGGCGTACATTCACGCCTGGTCGCAAGGCCTGACGCGGCAGCATCAGAACATGACCAACTACCACAGCGAGAACCCGCTGCAGGGCGCAGCCTGGGCCGCCGGCCGGAACCTGTGGCGCCAGGCCGATCTGCAGCCGCGCGACGTCAAAGTTGCGCAGCTCTACGATGCCTTCACGCCGCTGATTCCGTTCTGCCTCGAAGCGTATGGGTTCTGCGGCGTCGGCGAAGGCGCGGCGTTCACGGAGGACGGCGCCATCGAGCTCGGCGGACGCTTGCCGATCAACACCGCCGGCGGCAGTCTTTCGGAAGCGTACATTCACGGGATGAATCTGATCACCGAAGGCGTGCGGCAGATCCGCGGCACCTCGACCGCGCAAGTACCCAACGCCGATGTCTGCCTGGTGACCAGTGCCTACGTCGTGCCCACCAG
>CAZTDK010001002.1:0-2343 GCA_964611965.1 uncultured Binatia bacterium (SeqCode)
GCGTACATTCGACGATGTTCGTTGTCACCCGTATGCCTTCGCTCAAATCGATGAGGGCCACGATGTACGGCAGCACATCGCGAAAGGGCAGGTTGTCGTTCTGGTGGATAACCGTGTACGAAAAGACCCGGCCCGTCCCCGCCGCCGCCCGCCATTCGCAGTTGTCGGACCAGCACGCGGGACAAGCGTGACGCGGATAGAAATGATTGCGGCCGCAGTGGTTGCAGTGCCGGAAGAGAAATTTGTGGCGCTGCGCGCCGGCCCAGAACGGCGCGCTTTCGGCGTCGATCACGGGCAGGTACCCCCATGCGGTTGCCTTGTGCGCACTCATCGCCCCAATACCACCGTTCCGCACGCCGACAGATAGCCGCCAATGCCGTTGCACACGGCAACCTGAGCGTCCGGCACCTGCCGGTCGCCGCCCTCGCCGCGTAGTTGGCGCACCGCCTCGATCTGCGAGAGCACGCCGCGCACGCCGGGATGGTTTGCGGCCAGCGCCCCACCGTCCGTATTGGTGGGCAAGGCGCCCCCGGGCGCGAGCGCGCCGCTCTCGACGAACCACCCGCTCTCCCCGCGGCCGCAGAAGCCCATGGCTTCGAGACTCAGCAGCACCATGATCGTGAACGCGTCATACACCTGCAGCACGTCGACGTCCGGCGGCGCGATGCCCGCTTCCTCGAAGGCGCGCCGTGCCGAGTCCTTCGCGACCATCTCCGGCATTTCGGCCCATTGCGACATGTGCAGATGCGACACCGCTTCGCCGGCGCCGAGGACGAAGATCGGTGCGCGGCGTAAATCTCGGGCCCGTTCCTCGGTAGTGAGGATCACCGCGCCGCCGCCGTCGGTGCGCAGACAACAATCCGCGCGTCGCAACGGGTCGGCAATCATCGGTGAACGCAAGGCGTCCTCGACGCGCAGCGGCGTGCCGTGGTGGAAAGCGTTGGGGTTGCGCTGCGCCCACCGGTTCGCCGTGACTGCAACCGCGGCCAGTTGACGGCTGGTCGTGCCGTACTCGTGCATGTGCCGGCGCGCCGCCAGTGCGAATTTGCCGATCAACGTTAGCCCGTACGCCGACTCGAATTGCTGCGGCCCGCGCGGCGCACGCCACGCATCGGGACGCCGTTGCTGCCGGAGATCCGAGCGCGCGCGGCTGCCATGCACGAGCAGCGCCGCGGTGCAGCGCCCGGTCTGCAGCGCCGCAGCGGCGTGGGCCACGAAGATCTCCCACGATGCGCCGCCCAGTTGCGTGCTGTCGATGTGCGCCGGATGCAGTCCGAGGTACTCGGCTAGCTGCAAGGGATGCGTCCAATCGTCTCCGCAACTGAAGAGCCCATCGATGTCGTGCGGCGCCAGCCCCGCATCGGTGAGTGCCGCGTGTGCGGCCTGCTGATGGAGCTGCAACGCGGTCGTGTCGGGCACGTGGCCGCAGGCGGACTCTCCGATACCGACGATGCAGATGCGCTGCGCCACGCTCGTTCACAGGAGAAGCCAAGCGAAGCTCACGCACAGACGTGAAGCCGCAAACAGCGCGAAGAATCAGCGCCCTGCTCGTCACGGCTGCATCTCACGGCGAATGACCCTTCGGAAACCATTTCACTCTGCGGCGTGCGGCCTGCGCTTTTGCGGCTGGGGGTGAGATCTTCCTCGACTATAGACGGCCGGAGATTCAATCAATTGATTGACTCGAATTAGTGGAAGTGGTAGCCGAAGTCAAATTTCGTCCGAGTGAAGCGCGCGAGCCCAGCTCGCACGCACAACTCCCGGAGGTGCAGATGTTATTGCAAGGTAAGGTGGCGGTGGTCACCGGTTCAGGCCGCGGTGTGGGTCGCGGGATCGCGCTGGCGCTGGCGCGCGAAGGCGCGAAGGTGGTCATCAACGACGTCGGCTGCGAGGTCGACGGCCGCGGCTCCGCGGAAGATCCCGCCGCGCAGGTAGTCAAGGAAATCGAAGCACTCGGCAGCAAAGCGGTGCCCAACTACGATTCGGTGGCATCGTTCAGCGGCGCGGAGAATATCGTCAAGACGGCGATCGACAGTTTCGGGCGCATCGACGTGCTCGTCAACAATGCCGGCATCATGCGCGACCGCTCCATTGCGAAGATGACCGAGGAGGACTTCGACGCCGTTCTCGGTGTGCATCTGAAGGGCACGTTCAATTGTGGTCGCCACGCCATCCCGCATATGCGCGAGCAGGGCTATGGCCGCATCATCAACATCACCTCCAGCGCCGGCTTGCGTGGCAATTTTGGTCAAAGCAACTATGGCGCGGCCAAGGCGGGGATCATGGGGCTGACGCTGGTGTGGGCGATCGAGCTCGGCAAATACGGCATCACGGTCAACGCCA
>CAZTDK010001003.1:0-2333 GCA_964611965.1 uncultured Binatia bacterium (SeqCode)
CCTGCGCCGCGTGCGCGAGCTGTGCGATCGGCGCGGCCTTCTGCTGATCTTCGACGAGGTGCAAACCGGCATGGGCCGCCTCGGGACGTTGTTCGCCTATGAGCAGAGTGGCATCGCGCCGGACATCATGACGTTGGCGAAGGGACTCGGCACGGGCGTGCCCATCGGCGCCATGCTGGCGACTGAGCAGCTGGCGACCAGCTTCGGCGCCGGGGCGCACGGGTCGACATTTGGTGGCAACCCGCTGACCTGTGCCGTGGGCGTTGCCGTGATGCGGGCTCTGCTCGACGAGGGCGTGCTCGAGAACTGTCGGGTGCAAGGCGAGTATCTGCGTGCGCGGCTGCGCGACTTGCAGGGCACATGCGCCCGCATTCGCGACGTGCGCGGCGCGGGGCTGCTGGTCGGCGCCGAGCTCGACGGGCCGGGTGCCGCCGTCGTCGAAACCTGCCGCACCGCCGGATTGCTGATCAACTGCACCGCCGAGAAAGTCCTGCGCTTTACGCCACCACTGATCGTGACGCACACGGAGATCGATGCGGCGATGGCGATCGTCGCGCAGGTGCTGCGGAAATGAAACGCGACTTTCTCAGTCTGACCGATTTGAACCGGCTGGAGCTTGAGCAAGTGCTCGATCTCGCGGCGACGCTCAAGCGCGACCTCAAGGCCGGGGAGCGCCCGCCGCTGCTGGCAGGGAAGTCGCTTGCCATGATCTTCGAGAAGCCGAGTCTGCGCACGCGCGTCACCTTCGAGGTGGGGATATCCCAGCTCGCCGGCTATGCGGTCTATCTCACCCCGCAAGACATCCAACTGGGACAGCGCGAGTCGGTTGCCGACATCGCGCGCAACCTGGAGCGCTGGGTCGATCTGATCATGGCGCGGACCTTCGCGCACGGGACGCTGGTCGAACTGGCGCGGCACGCCCAGGTTCCGGTGATCAACGGGCTCTCCGACCTGTTGCATCCGTGTCAGGTGTTGACCGACTGCTTTACGCTGGTGGAGCACCGCGGGCGGCTGGAAGGCCTGCGCGTTGCCTTCATTGGTGACGGCAACAACGTTGCCAATTCATGGATGAACGCCGCGGCCGCCTTCGGATTCGAGTTCGTTCTGGCGTGTCCCCCGGGGTACGAGCCGCACGACGCTGTCTTTGCGAGTGCGCGGGCCGCGGGTGGGAAGGTCGCGGTGACCCACGACGCGGCGGCGGCGGCGGACAGCGCAGACGTGCTATATGCCGATGTGTGGACCAGCATGGGGCAAGAGAATGAAGCAGAGCAGCGCCGCCGCGACTTCGCGCCCTACCAAATCAACGGCGCGCTGCTGCGACGTGCCCGTAAGGATGCCGTGGTCATGCACTGCTTACCGGCGCATCGCGGCGAAGAGATCACCGACGAAGTCATGGACGGCCCGCAGTCGATCGTCTTCGACCAGGCGGAGAACCGCTTGCACACCCAGAAGGCCGTCATGGTGTGGCTCAACAATAACAAGTCCTGAGTGCTGAGTCCTGAGTGCTGAGGTCGGACGGGACCTCCTTGCTCGGGGCTCAGCACTCAGCACTCAGGACTCAGGACTCAGGACTGGACAAGATGGATTACAAGCCAAAGAAGATAGTGCTCGCCTACTCCGGCGGGCTCGATACGTCGGTCATTCTGAGCTGGCTGATCGATACCTACGGATGCGAGGTGGTCGCCTTCTGCGCTGATCTCGGTCAAGGGGAAGAGCTGACGCCGGTTGAGGGCAAGGCGAAGGCGGGTGGCGCGCGCGCGGTCTACATCGAGGATCTGCGCGAGGAGTTCGTCCGCGACTTTGTATTCCCGATGTTGCGCGCCAATGCCGTGTATGAGGGCAGCTATCTGCTCGGTACCTCGATCGCGCGCCCGTTGATCGCGAAACGACAAGTGGAGATCGCCGCTGCGGAAGGCGCCGATGCCGTCGCCCACGGCGCGACCGGGAAGGGGAATGATCAGGTCCGCTTCGAGCTGACCTACTACGCATTGAACCCGGGGATCCAGGTGATCGCCCCCTGGCGTCTGTGGGACCTCAACTCGCGGACGAAGCTGATCGCATACGCCGAGAGCAAGCAGATTCCGATCCCGGTCACGGTCGAGAAGCCATACAGCTCGGATCGCAACCTGCTGCACATCAGCTACGAAGGTGGCGTGCTCGAAGACCCCTGGCGCGAGCCGTACGAGGATATGTTCCTGCTGACGGTGTCGCCCGAGCGCGCGCCGGACACGGCCGAGTACGTCGAGATCGACTACGAGCGCGGCGATCCGGTTGCCGTCAACGGTGAGCGGCTGTCTCCGGCCACTCTGCTGGCGCGGCTCAATGCCATCGGC
>CAZTDK010001004.1:0-2332 GCA_964611965.1 uncultured Binatia bacterium (SeqCode)
CCGACGGTGACCAACACTGCGACATTGTCGTATCCGGGCGACACCAACGCTGCGAATAACACCGTCAATCGCCCCACCACCGTGCGTGGCGGGTGAAGGCCTGCGGCTGGCGTTTCCTCTGTCGACCCGCCCAAGGGCCTTCTCGATATGTAGGGGCGATTCGGGAATCGCCCCACTCTCGTCGCGGCTGATTCGACCCGCCCATTCGGGCAGTTCTCGAACTGCCCCTAATTCCCGAAACATCCGAACCCGAGAAAATCGAGAATCCCCAAAAGGCGACGGGGCAAGATCTTTCCATCGCCCCTTTGGGACGTTTTACTGATTGCCAATCCCCTGCCCGAGCTCCGGGGTTGCTGCAGGACACGGGCTTCCATCCGTTCGCTCCAGCAAGGCTCGCATTGCGTGGATCGCAGCGTCGGCGTCGTTCTCGACCCAGTATGCCGGGCGTGCCGGGTTGGCCCACCAGAAGAGGTTGAAGAGTCTCCACGGCAGCAGGACGTGCAGCCCGGGCCGACTCACTTCGATGATCACTGCCGTGGTGCCGAACGCGCCGAGCAGAAACGGCTCGAGTCGGCCGATGATCTTCTCTTCGGGCTCGTGCACGGCGCGGTAACGGCGATGCGGCTGGCGTGTTTGACTCGCCTTGAAACACCGCAAGCGCGTGGCGTGCTTTCTCGGTAGTGGTCGTATAGTGCCCATCGCCAGTGTCGACGCGCGGCAGGAATACGACGCAGCCGCAGCTGTGAAGGTTGATGGCCCCACAGAAGCGTTCGCGCGCGCACAACCGTGCCAGTGCCCGGCACTCCGGTTCGCTCAAGGGATGCGGGCCGCGATAGTAAGGCGAACCAGGTCGGGCGCTGCTGGAGTTCCAGCCGCGCCGACGCGCAATCGGGGCAAAGGGAAAGTTGCGGTTCGGGTCGACACGATTCGCGGTGAAACGTGCGCCGCCCAGGCGCGTCCAGCCGCGGCTTCGCCAGATTCGCGCCGCCCCGTCGGGGTTGAGCAAGGGAACGATCCAGACATCGGCACGATCAAGCAGCGCGGTGATTTGCGGATTGGTCTCGTACCCTTCCAAGAGACGCCGCGCAACGGCGCGCGCCACATACGAGCCGATGTACTCGACGGCATGGATGTGCGCGGTCACCAGCAGTCGCGGCCGCTCACGCCGATCGTCGTCGGCGGCTGCGCCGCGCAACCGGAAGGCATGCAGCGGCCGTCCTTGCGTCGATTCGCCGATGACTTCACGCACGCACAGCCGCGCATAGATCTGCGCGAGCCGCGCCATTTCCTCCTCGGCCAGCTCAGGTGGCGGGTAGGGACTGGTCGTCAGATCGATCGCCCGCCAGCCGTACAGCGCGCCTGCCGCGTAGACCAGTACGACTCCAGCAACGATCCACCACAACATGGCGAGAGCTTTCCGCGTCCTTTGCGGCTGTGCGCCTTTGCGTGAGCGTTTCTCACGGCTTCGGAATGCGCAGCGTCTTGCTGACCATCAGACTGCCGGAGATGACGAAGAGCAGACTCAGGAGATGAAGCCGCGCGCCGAAGATGACCACGGGCAGGAGCTGCTCCCAGTGAAACGCCGCCACGAGGATCAGTAAGGGAAGGATGCTGGTCGGGATTGGCGTCCCTTCGTAGTAGGCAACCTTCCCCGACGCGCCGCTCAGCTCCTCGGCGGTAATGTTGTAGCGCGCCAGGCGGCTCAGGCCGCAGACCGCAAAGTACATCAGCATGACTTGATCCCACGCCGTGTTCAGGCCGGCCGCGTACGCGATGGTCGCCGGCGCGACGCCAAACGAAATCAGGTCGGCTAGCGAGTCCATCTCGCGGCCCATCGCCGATTGCCGCTGCCGCCAGCGCGCGACGCGGCCGTCGAGCACATCGAGGGCGATCGCCAGGGGGACCAACCCCGTGGCCACATAGATGTGCAGGGGTTGTTGTTCCTGGAGGTAACGCATCGCCTGAAACACGGCGCCGATACCGCAGCAGCCGTTGGCGATCGTAATGAGATCGGCAAGATGGAAGCTGCGAATCATCGAGAAGTGTTTGCCCGCCATAGCCCGCGCACCGCGTCGACAGGTCTTATCACACTCCGGGAGCATCGGTAGCTGTTTTGAGAATGGCAGTAAGGGCTTGCGGGCCTGGGGCTGGATCACGACTGCTGTCGACCCGTCCCGGCATGTTTTCAGAGGCCAGCACGCACATCGAATCCAACTCCCATATCGCTTCTTTGCGGTGCACACTCGAAAGTGAGTCTTGGGTCGTCATGTGGGCGTGGCACTGTGCGGCCGCCGGAAGGCTGGTGGGGACGTTGGGTGCGGAAGGTGCGGAC
>CAZTDK010001005.1:0-2329 GCA_964611965.1 uncultured Binatia bacterium (SeqCode)
GAGGCTCGCAAATCCCGGGGCTCAGCTCGATACGTGGCTGGCCGAACGGATACGCTTGATGTTGCAGCTTCTCGTTGAACAGATCCGCGCAGCTGGAAAGTTACGCGAGATCATCCGCGTGTTCCAAAGCGGCCCCGGCGCTTCATTCAGTAGCAAGAGCCAATAACACGGCCCTCCACGACAGCGCCGGCACCAAGCTCTAGAGAATCTGGTGCCGATGCACCTACGTTGCCTTCCGGTCCCGGTGAGCAACCTACTCCTGGACGAACTGCACCTCCTCACCCTCGATCGCAATCAATAGGCCCCGCCCACGATTACGCTTTGTCACCTTTCCGATCACTTTTGCAGCAATTCCGTATTCTTGTGACACGGCTACTATCTCCGACGCCACTGACGGGTCACAAACCAACTCCATCCTCTGACCCATATTGAATACGCGGACCAATTCCCTCAATGGGAGGCGCGATTGTCGCCGGATGAAATCGAATACCGGTGGAACGTCAAAGAGATTGGTCTTCTCGTATGTGACGCCGTTTCCAAAGCTGAGACACTTCGTAAGCCCACCGCCCGAATTATGGAACACAGCGGAGATATGACGCCGGTACTTTGGCATGACACGCACCATTACCGGTGCATACGTCCGCGTCGGGCTCAACAACGCCTCACCGATTGTCGCTGAGGTACCTGGAAGCATATCGTCGATATCGCTGCTTCCCAGATATGCAAGGTCAGCAATCTCGGGAGCAAACGATTCTGGGTACTCAACCTTGAACCGCGACGACAGCACTTCATGCCTGGCTGCCGTGAAGCCGTTTGTCCCAATCCCAGAGTTGTCGGCCGCTTCGTAGGTAGCCTTGCCGAAGGATGCGAAACCCACAATGACATGCCCTGGCTTCACCCGACTGCAATCAATGAAGTCTCCGCGAAGCATTCGCGTTGCAATAGTGGTATCGACGATTACGGTCCTTACCAGATCCCCTACGTCGGCCGTCTCTCCTCCACAGGAGAACACTTCAACGCCATGCTGCGCTAGATGACCAATTAGTGCCTCGTATCCGCCAATGATCTCCTGGAGAACGCTGCTTGGAACCAGTTTCGCGTTACGTCCGATCGTGTTCGATATCACGTATGGACCCGTCGCGCCGACACACAACAGGTCGTCGAGGTTCATCACAAGTGAATCCTGGGCAATGCCCCTAAATACTGTTGGATCTCCATGGCGACGAAAGTGGACGTACGCAAGAGCTGATTTTGTGCCTGCGCCGTCGGCATGCAGCAACATGCAGTGCTCTGGCGATCCTGTGAGAACATCTGGAATCGCCTTGCAGAACGCCCCGGGGAAAATGCCCGGATCAATTTCAGCCACCGCGCGCTTTACATCGGGTTTGTCGGGCGACACTCCCCGCTGCTCGTAAGTCGTTGCTGCCATCACCTCTCCAAGTCTTTGCAACGCGGATGAAACCTTCTTCCAGGAGCACGGGCGTCTCGGCGGCGGTCTGCCGCCCGCCAGCATACCTCCAATAGGAACGGCGGCACGGTAGAGCATGCCCAGCAGATCGCCGCTGCGCAAGGAGCAGGAGCGCGGCTCGTGCTCCTGTTTGCCCCATTCCCGCCAATTCGGCTCGCCCAAACTCCTGTTGACAACTTTCGCCTTCATAGGTATCCAATCCAGTCCCGTTTTTTTGCGTCGCGTGGTTGGGGTAGGCTGCTGGGAGGTTGTCGCGATCGTGGACGAAGACCACAGGAAGCGCTCGTCATGCCTACGCGAAAAGGAAAACAGCGAATGCGTCTTGCTGCCCTTTATTGGGAGGCAGGCGAACTCCGGCAGCCCGAGCAAGTACACGAGACGCATACCCACCACCACGTTACGCCTCTCGTTCGCGGAGCCTCCAACCGTCTGGCGCACGTAAGGCTAGACGGGGCTGCGACAGGAAGCGCGACAGACGTTGAACTGACAATTCAGCAAGACACCCACGGCGAGATTGAGCTGCTGTATCGACCGCTCCGGAAAAAGCGGTGACGCGCGCGTTTCTAGTTGTCCGGAGGACCAACCAAGACGCCTACGTTGACCTACGAGGGCGGCTCGATGAACTCGGCCAAGATACCGAGGATTGGTCGGCCAGTCCGGTGTTCCATTTTGGTGGGGTCAAACATGATACCCTTCCGCGCAACTGCCTCTTACTATTTCTCTTCCCAAACAGCGTCCGGGGGCTCGGCTATCAGCTCGCGAGATCGTTCGGCCGCTCTCCAACGGCCGGTCTGTATCTCACCCACGGTCTCGCCTCGGCCATATGCATCGGCCAAAGGACGACAATCGAACGGATCCGCA
>CAZTDK010001006.1:0-2327 GCA_964611965.1 uncultured Binatia bacterium (SeqCode)
CCTCCCAGGGCATTTTGCCCCTTTCTCGGTTGTCCACAAAATCGGGTCAATTCCAGAGCTCGCTCCGAAGATTCTCGAGGTCGATCTTCATATCGTTCCGAAAATTGCGTTGGATCTCTGCGTCGGATGCATGGCCGCTGTTCTTCGCTAGTTCCCTTACGTACTTTTCGAGACCATCCACATAGCGGTGACGCAACTCCTGATAGGCCAACCCTCGACTCGTTTGTTCACTCTCTCGAAACCGGATTAGGTGTTCTAGGCTGGTTGCGGATGTATCAATGATCTCCAGCGAGATTTGCAAGAGCTGGTCTTCCGACTCTCCGCGCGCCGCCTTTCCTTCCCCTGAATCTGCTCGGAGCATCTCCGCCAGGGTGGCATAAGCAGATCCTTGGTCGGTGACGCGGCTGCGAGTGTTTCCTGCACAGCAATCGGCAATGATCGACATTAACGTGAGTCCGGTGGGCTCGGTTGTTGGGTAGTCGGCGTTGGGGAGCAGTTGGCCAGATAACTTCGACTCCTTGAGCAGTTCCCAGGTTTTCGGGAGAAGCTTCTGTGGATAGACCTCGTAGGCCTGATAGGAGCTCGCATGTTCTCGGAGAGCACGTCACACATCGCCACATGGCAGCCCTCGGCGGTGAGTTGCCCGGCGAGCGCGCGTCCCATACCCGTCCCGCCACCGGTGATGACGGCCAACTTGTCGCGAAAGTCTTTCATTGAGATCCCTTTCCCCGTACTCTCCCCAATCACATCCGCTGAGAGGATGCTACGCGCCTTGCTCTCGCGGCACCCGCCCGGCGCCCCAGGCGCACGCGAACGCCTGTAACACTTCGATAAGGCAGCAATGACTATCGGGGTACAGGAACGACGGTCAGGAAATCACGCCTTTCAGCAGGTCAGCCCCGAGCGCAAACACAGGTGTTGAGTTTTTGCCTTGATGCTGATACCTGGCCAGCCTGGGTAAACGGAGGGATCTCCATGGATTGTGGTCGACTCGTAAGATTAATTGGCCATTCAGGCGTTCTGCTGGCGTTGCTCGCCCTTCTAGGTCTGACCTGTGGGCTACGACCCGCCAGGGCGGCGACCATCACGGTCACCGGCGATGGCGATACTGTTGCGGTCGATCAAGCCGTGACCCTGCGCGAAGCCGTCGTTTCGATCAACAGCGGCTCCGCCGTCAACACCGATGTGGTGGCGAGCGGAACGTACGGCGTGAACGACACCATTAACTTCAAGCTGCCGTTGCCGGCGCTGATCAAGTTGACGTCGAACGCGGTACTGCCGATCCTGAGCGATGTGACCATCGTCGGTCCGACAAGCGGCGTAGTGGCCGTCGATGGAAACCTCGCGACGCAGGTCTTCAGCAACCCTGGCAGTGTGCTGAGCATCAAGAGCTTGACGATTCAAAACGGGAAGATCACCGGCAATGGCGGCGGTATCTACAACAACGGGACCTTGAATCTGACCAACTGCGTAGTGAGCGGCAACACGGCGAGCCAGGATGGTGGCGGCATCTACAACGATGGCAGCGGTGCTGCTACACTGATCAACTCGACGTTGAGCGGCAATACGGCGACCGCGGGCCTTGGCGGCGGAATCTACAACAACGGCACCATCGTGGCGCTGACCAATTGCACGTTCGGCAACAACACCGCTGGCACGGATGGCGGCGGTGTGTGGAACAACGGTGAGATGCTCTCCGTGACCGGGACCACGTTCAGTGACAACAAAGCGCCCAACGGCTGCGGCGGCGGTCTCTTCAACGGCGTGCCCGAGGTGACGGTGACCAACTGCACTTTCAGCGGCAACTCCGCGAGCCTCGGCGGCGGCCTGTGCAACCAATCCGAAATGACGATGGCCAATTGTACGCTGAGCGGGAACTCGGCCAGCAGCCTGGGCGGCGGTATCTTCAACAGCGACGAGCTGACGATCATCAACACCATCGCCGCCAACAGCACGGCGGGAGCCGATTGTTTCAACAACGGCACGATCACCAACGACCACAACCTGATTGAAACGGATAGCGGTTCTGGAAATCAATGTTCAGACGGGACGCACGGTGACATCATCGGCAGCGATCCCCGCCTGGCCCCGTTGGGCCACTATGGCGGGCCGACCGAGACCTTCGCCTTGTGCACCGCGCCGGGCGTCCCCGCTCCATCGTGTACGGGCCCCAGTCCGGCTATTGATGCTGGCACTGATACGGTGGTCGGGCCACCGCTCAATTTGACCACCGACCAACGTGGCCTGCGGCGGCTCTTTGGTTTGCACGTGGATATTGGCTCCTTCGAGGTCCAACCGCTGCACGAGCCCGCGCCGGCGTTGTCGAC
>CAZTDK010001007.1:0-2317 GCA_964611965.1 uncultured Binatia bacterium (SeqCode)
GCCGGTGCCTGGAACGTCTATTTCGGCGGTGGCGACCCTGGACTCGATGACAAGACGAACCAGGTCTACGTTCGAGCCGTACGCGGCGGCTTCTGAGCAGTAAGGGGTGAGCGCCACCACGCCTTGCTGGCGATAGCCAACCCAAGCCGCAGCCGCATTCACATCCGATAGGTGACCGTAATTCTCAGTGAGTCCACCGAGGCGGTTGACATTCCGCCACCCCCTAGGAATTGAACGGACAGCGCCGCGCCGAACCCGGATGCGTTGATGTCCGAAGCTGTCCAGCCGATACCCCAGAGATCCGTCGGACCACCGTACGGGTAAAATGCCTGGGTAGTGCTCCAAGCTCCGGCAACCGCCCGGTTCACAGTCGTGTCTACAGTCCCGCCCTTTACGATGCGCACCGCGCTGTCCTGGTTCCCATTGGTAGCCACCTGCGTAAATCGCTCCCATTCGACCGTTATGCCCAGGATTGTCGCGTCCGCCGGCACACTGAAGCCAAAGCCGGTGCATTTCAGATAGTGCGATACCACGCCGCTGTCTTGCCGCGCCGTAGCGTAGACGTTGTCACTGTTCTGCGAATTGGCCGGGCTCGTCCATGCCAGGGTACCGACGGTTCCATCATCGACGCACGTGCCGGCGGAGCTCTCGACCATCGTGGTGGGCGTTGGCGTGGCAGTGGCCGTGGGTGTTGCGGTGGCGGTCGACGTGAAGGTCGGTGTGATCGTGGGTGTTGGGGTCACGGTCGGCGTGTTGGTCGGCGTCCGTGTCGGTGTCTGAGTCGGCGTCGCAGTTGGCGTGTTGGTCGGGGTCTGCGTTGGTGTCGGCGTAATGGTTGGCGTCGAGGTTCGAGTCGGTGTCTGGGTTGGCGTGTCGGTTGGGGTGTTGGTCGGCGTCCGTGTCGGTGTCGCCGTAATGGTCGGTGTGGGGGTTCGTGTCGGCGTCTGCGACGGCGTGTTTGTCGGGGTGTTGGTCGGGGTCCACGTTGGCGTCTGCGTCATCGTTGGTGTGGGAGTCAACGTCGGCGTCATCGTTGGTGTCGCGGTGATCGTCGGCGTGCTGGTGATTGTCGGGGTACTGGTCGGGAGGGGCACCGTAATGTTCACGCAGTTGAGGCCGACGTCGCCGCCCGTCTTGTTCTGGTCGCCATCATGGACCATGTACAGCAGACGATACGCATGGCCAGGTTGGACGATGCCGGCGGCTTGCAGAGCTCCCACGTCCCAAATGGCCTCGGCGCAATAACCGGATTCCAGATTCGTTGTCTGGAGTGTGGGAAGCGGATCCGGAATGCCGGAGCCGGTGCTACCGACGGCCGGACACACGTTCTGAGAAGGATCGCCTGCGGTCGTCACCGTTCCCGCGCTTACGGTAGCACCCTTCCAGGTCCCGCAGATCGACGTTGGCGGAATCGGTGTTGGTGCCACCGCGCCACACTGCCAGTCGCCCGCCGTAGAATTCGGATCGGCGGTGATATCGGTGACGAACAACGAGGGCACCAGCGGCCGGCCGGACGGGTCGGCTGCGCCCGGGCAACCGGTCTGGAGAGTCCCAACACTGCAACCTGGGGCGGCGGGGGTGGGCTCGAGGGCGCACTGCGTACCATTCACGCTGCTGGCGCCGAGTAGGATGGCATGTTCGTCGCTGTAGAACGCCTGGATGCTCGTGGCATTGGTTGCCGACCCTTCCGGGTTGAAGCCGATTAAGACGCTGCTCTCGTTGAATGCCGTGGCCGCCCGCGGACACGACGTGGTGTTGGTACTGGGGTAGTTGAGGTTACAGTTGGTGAGATTGGCGAACGTCGCCGTCGCTGTCGGTGTCCGCGTCGATGTCGGGGTGCGGGTCGCGGTGCTGGTCGGTCCCGCCGGGGTATTGCTCGGACTCGGTGTCGGTGAACTCGTCGGCGTGTTGGTGCGGGTGTTCGTCGGCGTGTTGGTGGCGGTGCCCGTTGTTGATGGCGTGTTGGTGGCGGTGCCCGTTGTTGATGGCGTGTTGGTCGGGGTGTCGGTTGCTGTCTGCGTCGGCGTGGTTGATGGCGTGGACGTCGGGGTATTGGTCGGTGTCTTCGTCGGCGTGTTGCTCGGTGTGCTGGTGGCCGTCGATGTCGGCGTGTCGGTTGGTGTCTGAGTCGGGGTGTTGGAAGGCGTCGCCGTAGGTGTGCTGGTTGGCGTATCCGTGGGCGTGTTGGTTGGCGTCTCGGTTGGCGTCTCGGTCGGCGTGCTCGTCGGTGTCTCGGTTGGTGTGTGCGTGGCCGTTGAGGTGGGCGTCTCGGTTGGAGTCTGCGTCGGGGTGTTGGAAGGCGTTGCCGTCGGTGTCG
>CAZTDK010001008.1:0-2317 GCA_964611965.1 uncultured Binatia bacterium (SeqCode)
CTCCCCATCCTCGACGCCAATATGACCCACGGGATCGTGCGAGCGTGGTTCAAGCGCGAAGGCGAGGCCGTGCTTGCCGGCGAGCCGCTCTGCGAAGTCGAAACCGACAAGGTCAACGCCGAGGTGGAAGCCGAGGTCTCGGGGGTGCTGCGACGCATCGTCGCTCCGGAGGGAACGCGCGTCGCAGTGTTGGGCCTGCTGGCATTCGTGGGGGCCGCCGATGAAGCGGTGCCCACAGCCGACAGCATCTTCGTTGAAATGGAGACGCCAAGTGCTCGTCCGGAAGAACCGGCTTCTGTTGGCGGCGGCGTGAAGGGCGCTCCGCTGGATGCTCCGCATCCAGCCGCCCCAGCCACCCGCGCCGCCGCCAGCCCTGCCGCACGTCGCTTGGCGCGCGAGCGCGGTATCGCTCTCGACGGCATTTGCGGCACCGGTGCACGCGGCGAGATCACCCGGGCCGACGTCGAAACGGCCAGCGTGCGCGTGACCACGGCCGGCGCATCGGGAGACCTCGACCCGGCATTTGTGAACTTGTTGCGTCGCGACCCACTCGCCTTTCGAGCGCTGGCCTCCGAGATGAAGCTGCATCTCTATCGCCAGCACGGCGCCCAGATCGGTGACCGGGTTCGCATCGAGGCTGGTGCTATCATTGTCGCGGAAAGGATCGTCATCGGTGCGGCGTCGGTCATTGGCGCCGACTCGGTCATCGAGTGCGAGCAACTCCGTCTCGGCCGGCTCGTTGCTTTCGGCAAGCGGACGCGCGTGCACTGTCGCGCGGTCGAGATCGGCGACGCCCTGTGGTCGAAGGACGACGTCGTCGTCGGCGGTGGCGGCAGCGAGGAGCCCGGCGCCCGGCTGCGCGCCGGTGACGCCTGCTTCTTCGGTGAAGCGGCCTACTTGAATACCTGTCACCCACTGACGCTCGGCGACGAGGTGTGCATCGGCTCCCGCGCCATGCTGTTTACCCACAGTCACTGGCAGTCCGTGCTGCGCGGCTACCCATCGTTGTTTGGACCGATCGAGATCGGCGACCACGTCTTCATCGGCAATACCGCCTTCGTGTTTCCAGGCGTTACCATCGGTTCCGGGGCCACCGTCATCGTCAACTCATTCGTGGCGACCAACGTGCCGGCGAACACACTGGTCGGTGGGGTGCCCGCGCAAGCGATCCGTCACGTCGTTGCACCGACGCGCGACGAGCAGATTGCCATCGTCCGCGAGCGCCTGCTGCCGGAGCTGGCGCAGGTGATGGCCACGGGCGGTCACCCGGTGCGACAGGAGAGCAGCGGCGAGGCAATCACCCTGGACCTTGCTGGCGGTCGCGTCGTGCACTTCGCCGCCTCCTGGGATCCGGGCCGCCTGACATCCCGGTCCCGTGTCATTGGGCTCACATTCGACGCGGAGGCCACCACCGCCCTCCCCGTTGGGTTCACGCTGTTCGATCTGGCCAGCTCACGGGTATCCGGAATGCAGGACCAGCTGTCGGACGAAGTGCGCGAGTTCTGCCGCCGGCGTGGCATGCGCTTTCGTCCATTCGCGTGGCGCTACGGCGTCGGTCATTTCGAAGGCGAGCGCTTCCATCCACGGCGCAAGGACTGACGCACTGCGAAAACGAATATCTCGCGCAAAGCCGCAAAGGCGCAAAGGAGAAGTCGCCAAGAAGAGGGAACAAGGATGCAATTCAAGCGCGGCGCGATGCAGTTCAGGTAGAGCAAGTCCGAGCCTTGGCGCTTGCGAGTGAGAACCTGTTACCTGTGAGTCAACCTTGTGCGACGGCACCGCATAGCGACCAATCCTGTCCTGAGGCTCCCCGAAGGGGGGGAGCGAATCATAGAAAGGACGCCGACCGCAGGCCCTACTGCGCGGCGACTTCTTTGACGCAGGCCTGGTCGCAGTAGTGGCGCTCGGGCCAGCGGGAGCAGCGTGTGACCTTCAAGTGCGGCGGACCGAACGCCGACGAGGTCGCGGCTAGGTTGAGGTCGAGGTGAATCTCGGCTGGCGCGCGCGTCTCGGGACACGTCACCGTCTTGGCGCCGCGAAAGCGGCGGTAGGCATCGGTAGCCACGGGGATGACGACGTACAGCGTCCCCAGCGCGGCAATGGGAGCAACGACATTGAGTAGGTTGGTCATATCAACCCTCCATTACGTGCTCATGGGCGCCAACAGGGTAAGGACGAAGCCCTCAGCGGAGATGCATTCGGGCACTGGCGACGACGTAACTTGGGGCTTCTGATGATTTGTCCGGAGGACGGACTCAGGAGCCGGGGATTCTTGCATCAGTCCATCGCCTTTGGCGAGGCCCGTTTGCTCAGCCGG
>CAZTDK010001009.1:0-2315 GCA_964611965.1 uncultured Binatia bacterium (SeqCode)
ACCACCTCGCGTTGGATGAGCGGCGGCTCGTTCCAAGGCTATTCGCGGATTAAGCTGGTTTGCAATTGGGTGTTTCAGCGCTTCTTTTCCCTCCTCTATTTGACGCATTTGACGGACATGACGTTTGGTTTCCGAATCTTGCCTACCCAGCTGGTTCGGTCCATTCAGTGGGAGGAACTGCGGCATTCCTTCAATCTCGAAAGCGTCATCAAGCCACTGCGGCTCGGCGTGCCCGTGACCGAAATCCCGTCGGCATGGCGTCCGCGCATGGAGGGCGAATCGCAGAATCCGTTTTTCAGAAACTTCGAGTACTTTCGTATCGGCTTGAAGGTGCGTTTTGCCCGCAAGCAGACGCTCCTGATGCCCCCTTCGGAAGGTGCGGCGTAGGCTGCGGCTTCCGCCTGCGGTCGTTATGAGAAAAGTGATCGTTACCACCACCATCAATCCCCCGACCAAGGCCATTCTGGCCTTTCAAGCGATGCAAGAATGGGAGCTCGTGGTCGTCGGCGACAAGGGCACGCCGCGCGACTATCACTTGGAGCGCGGGATTTACGTCACCCCGGAGGAACAGGACGAATACGATCCCGCCCTCTCGGCGGCCATTGGGTGGAACTGCATTCAACGTCGAAATTTCGGCTTGCTCTGGGCCAAAGATATGCGTGCCGACGTGGTGGCGCTGGTGGACGACGACAACATCCCGCTGCCAGGCTGGGGCGAAGATTTGCTGTTGGGCGAGGAGGTGGAAGTGGACTGTTACGAAGTGGACCAGCCAGCCTTCGATCCCGTCGGCGTCACCAATTACCCGCACCTCTGGCATCGCGGCTTCCCCCTGCAACTGCTGAGCAAGCGCGACTACTCGCGCAAGATCCGGAAGCAGGTGCGGGTGGACATCCAGGCGGATTTCTGGAACGGCGATCCGGACATCGACGCCATTTGCCGCCTCGAGCACGCCCCGACATGCGTGTTCGACCCCGCACCGTTTCCGTTCACCTCCAGCTCGATCGGGCCGTTCAATTCCCAAAATACGTTCGTGCGGCCTGAGATACTTGGTGACTACTTCATGTTCCCGCATGTCGGTAGAATGGATGATATCTGGCCATCATATTATGTTCAGGCAAAAGGATTCAATGTTGTGTACCAGAGGGCGTCGGTGTATCAGGAGCGCAACGCACATGACCTCATTGCAAACCTGCAAGATGAAGTGCTCGGATATGCAAATAATCTGGACCTCGTGAGGGATGTCAGCCGAGATCCAGAATCCATCGTAGCGTACATTCCGGGCCGCACTGCCTGGGCGTTTCACCTCTACCGGAAGCATTTCAGAGACAGACAACAGATAATAGACAACAGACGACGGCTCCTCTGACCAGCAGTCATCTGATCTCACGCGGCCTTAATCTTGGGGCACCTCTGTAGTCGGTTGTCTGTCATCTGTTGTCTGTCCCTTCCGTTCCCACACCGCCAGCGTGCAACATGTGTACGGGGCTGCTTGCCACTCCTCGGTGGCTTGTTGACCGGTGAGCACCGGGCGATCGCCCTCGGGCGTCAGGGGCGTGACGGCGGCCAGGCGATAGGACTGCTTGACGAGGCGCGCCAATGCATCGGTGAGGTCGGTGGGGGCCGCGGGATCCGCCAGGAACGACCCCGGTTCAGAAACCGTGATGATGAAGCGCGGTTTGCTGTCCATGATCTCGCGCAGCGCCACCTGTTGCCGTTGGCGCACGTCCGGAAACGGCCCCGTCAGCGGATAGACGAAGATGTAGCGTGAGGCGCTCTTGCGGTTCGCGTAGTACAGAATGTGAGGCTCGGAGCCGAGGATGAAGACGGTGTCGTCGGCAGCTGAGTGTTCGGCGATGAAGCGTCCGATCGCCGGGGCCTCGGCTACTGCGTTAGTCGCGTAGATCCGGCGTGCCTTCACATCGGCATCGCCGGGCAGGTAGTACCACCCAGACGCGCGCATGCCGAGGGCGATCGGCAGGCACACCAGTGCGACGCGAGCGGCGACACGCAGCGGCGCGGCGCTGCGGCGCAGTTGCAGGGACCCGACAGCCATGCCGGCCAGCATCGCCACCGGGGGAATCGATTGTATGAAATAGTGCGAGCGAAAAAATCCGCCGCTTGCGGTTCCAAGAAACGAAGCGCCGAGCCAGGCGAGGACGAGGAGGGAAGGGTCTCGAGTGTCGGGTGTCTGGTGTCGGAGGTCAAGTGACAGGTTTTCGGGATCGGGATGATCGTTCCACGTGCGGCCTCCGAGCCCCAACACCCAACACCCGATCTGCGCCCCGGCCAGCAAGAGAATCGGCCAGAAGGCGCGA
>CAZTDK010001010.1:0-2306 GCA_964611965.1 uncultured Binatia bacterium (SeqCode)
CGGTATTGCAGCTGGTGTGCAAGGGAGAGTTGCGCTCGCTCGAAGCGGTCATCGAAGACACCTGCGCCGCGCCAGCGTGGGCTTCGTGTTTCGTCGGTCATTGCCCACCCTTCCTCCATCTGCTCCCGGACGAGTACCGCGAGCTCGCTGAACGCTGCGGGTTGAGCGTCGACGCCATCGAGGCCAGGCTCGAATCCTGGGATTTCGGCTCGCGGCGCGCCTTCGTCGAATTCGCGCACGTCACCTTCGTCGAGTGGACGCGCAGCATCCCGCCCACTCGGTGCGACGAGTTCATTGCCGATGCCCTCGACCGTTACCTGCAAATGCGCCGGGGCCGTACCGCCGGACTGTTCGAGTTCTACCAGATGAGGGCCCTTCTCCGCCGCGCCTGACATCCCTGAGCAAAATGCTTGCATGATACCGGCCACTATGCCCAATAGAACGCTGGGGAATTGGCCGGGGCGATCTCGCCCACTCACCGGACAAGGGGTGTTCATGAAAACTCGAAACATCGTGGCGAATCTGGTCGTATGCGCGCTGGTCTTCGCCGGCTGCGGCGACAGCACGCAGAGCGTTCCGGCGCCCAGTAGCCCAACCGCGCCGGCCGTAACCGCGACGGCCACGCCGGCTGCCGTTGCGACAGCGACTGCGGTCGCCACACCGACCTCACCGATCGACGACGTGCCGGTGAGTGCGACGATCAACGCGCCAGGGCTCGGAGGCACCACCGACGTCGTCTTCGATGAACACGGAATGCCGCACGTGTTTGCGCCCGATACCGCCTCCGCGCTTTTCGTCCAGGGCTATCTCACCGCGAAGGACCGCTTTTGGGAGATGGATGCGTTCCGCCGGCTCGCCGAGGGGCGGCTGAGCGAGATCCTCGGGAGGGCGTCGGTCAGCCAGGATATCGCCATGCGTACGGTGTTCACGACGCGTGACGGCCGCCGCCTCGAACAAGCCCTGTGGGAATACGTGCAGCAGGTCGACCCGGAGCTGGCGGGGCTCGAACAGGCCTACACCGACGGCGTCAATGCCTGGCTCGGCGACTTGCGCGCTGGACGCAACGGGGCCACGCTGCCGCCCGAGTATCAGCTCTTTCCGTTGCTCAACGAAACACCGATGTCCCTGGCGGACTGGCGGCCGCAGGACACGCTGGCCATCGCCCGCCTGCAAGCGTACGAGCTGTCGCAAACGCTCGATGAAGAGATCGGTCGCGCGCAGATGATGCAGGCGCTGCCGGCCGCGGTGGCGCAAGATGTCTTCCGCTCCGCGCCGGCCGCCCCGGCGACCACGCTGCCGGTGCCATCGAGCGCACAACATCAGCGATCCGCCGCGCGCGCCAGTATCCCGCCCATGCCATCATTGGCCACGCTGAGCGAGATCTCCGCGACCCTCGCCGAGATGCAAACCATGAACCCGTTCGGCACGAAGAAGCAGGGCGCCGGCAGCAATAACTGGATCGTCTCGCCCGCATTGTCGGACAACGGCTTCGCCATGCTCGCCAATGATCCGCACTTGAACCTGTTCAATCCACCCATCTGGCACATGATTCAACTCGAAGCCGGCAGCGGGGGCGGCGGTGCCCCGCTGCGCGCCAACGGGGTCATCTTCCCGGGTTTGCCCGGCGTCATTCTCGGCCACAACGACTTCGGCGCTTGGGGTGCCACGGTCGCGGAGTTCGATGTGACGGACGTCTATCTCGAAACCGTCACCACGCCGGCCGACTATCCGACCTCGCCGCGCACCGTGCTGTTCAAGGGCCAGCAAGTCCCTGTCTTACGCGTCGAGGAGAGCATTGGGGTGAAGAACGCGACACCGGTCACTACGATCATCGAGGTCGTGCCGCATCACGGACCGATGGTGCCGGATCCGCACCCGAACGACAAAGTCGTCGGCCTGGCGGAGACCAACATGAGCTTTCGCTGGACGGGGCACGAGATCACCAACGACTCGCGCTTCTTGATCGACCTCGACCGCGCCCACAACGTCACCGAGTTCCGCAGCGCCGTGGAGAGTTTCGCCGTCGGCGCGCAAAACTGGATCTGGGCGGATGTCAGTGGTGATATCGCGTATTTCCCGCACGTCCTCGTTCCGCAGCGGCCGGCCGGCACGGTGCCCTACCTGCCCATGGACGGCACCGGCTCGGCGGAGTGGTTGACGGATGCCAACGGCCAGACCCTGTGGCTGCCGGACGAGAAGCTTCCACAGGCCACGAATCCGCCGGCGGGATTCCTGGCGACGTCGAACAACGATCAGATCGGCAACACGCTCGACAACGATCCGCTGAACGACGACGTCTACTTGAC
>CAZTDK010001011.1:0-2305 GCA_964611965.1 uncultured Binatia bacterium (SeqCode)
TGGTGGGGGTCTCGAAGGACTCGGTGAAGAGCCACGCCGGCTTCCGAGAGAAGCGGGCGCCCCGAGGCGCCGGTGGCGATCGATTTCGCCACCCCGAAGAAGTCGGTCTCGTCCGGCGTGCCCGCCCAGCGCCAATGCGTCATGTCGTGGCCAACCAGGACGAGATCGAGCGCGACGAGCAGGAACATGGCCAACCACTCCCAGCGCTGCGGAAACGGGTTGCCGAATGACGTGCCGCGCCGCCGATCGATGGTGAGCATCGCCAGCAGCGGCAGGAGGAACGTCGCCAGCCACAACAGCAGCGGCCATGTGCCGGTTTGCGTGCGAATCGACAGGACGCTGCCCAGGGCTGCGAGTCCGATGGCGATCGCCAACAGCGCCACTTCCCAGCGGCGGCCGCCCGCGTGCGTCGCCGGCGCACTCTCGGGTTCCGGCGGGGCGGGTGGCAGTCCGATGGCGGTAGCGACCAGCAACCCGCCGAGGCCGACGGCGACGTAGCCGAGCGCTACACCACAGGGCAGGATGTCGTTCAGGGCGCACAAGAGCGCCGGGCCAGGATTGAAATGCCCGGCGAGAAACGCCACGGCAGCATCGAACTGCGCCAGCATCTTCTGCCCGGCCACGATGAGCCCGCCGCCAAGGATCAAGAGGACACGGGAAATGAATGTGCGGCGCATGTCGGCGACGGTCTCTCCCTGGTTCATTGGGCTACGCGCGGAGCGGTTGTAGCAAGCGCGCCGTAACTTGGAAATCACGCGCGGCAGCGAACCCCAATATCCGTGAGATGCTGCGCGCCGGCCGCAGAGAATGGAATTCCTGGGTGGCGTTGCCGCTGCGGTTCCGATCGCCGACTTCACATAGCGTTGGCGAATTCTCTTGTTGACGCCCCCACGTCGAAGCGCTTTGATCGCGCCCGGGGGTATGGATGCTGTTCTGGGTCGCTCTGGGGTGGGGAATACCGCTGACGGCGCTCATCGTTGCCCTGCGGGCGCGCGCGCGAGTGCGTGAGCTCGAACGGCGCGACCGCGAGCGCGACAACGCGTTGGCGGCCGTTGCCCATCGGCTGCAAGATCTGGAACGCGCGTTGGCGGCACCCCGCGCCGGCGCGGCTGCCGCATCCAGTCCGCGACCATCGGCCGCGCTTGCCGGCGCCGCACCGCGAGCGCAACCAGCCCCTCCCGCTGCGCCGCCGCCCGTGCCGGTGGTGCCCGCACCGGGGTTGGCGCCGCCGGTGCCGGTGCCGCAGATTATACCTGCGCCACCCGTAGTGCCCGCGGCGACCCGGATTCCGGGCCGGGTCACTGCCGGCGCGCCGCCGCCGGCCGCTGACGCTGAGCTGCGAGGTGCTGAGCCCAGCAGTGCGAGGCTGCCGCCGCCGCCATCGTTGCTGTCTCCGGTGCGGATCGATTGGGAGAATCTGATCGGCGTAAAGCTGTTTTCGTGGATTGCCGGGATTGCCCTGGTGTTCGCCGCGGTCTTCTTCCTGCGCTATTCCATCGAGCACGGCTGGCTGGGACCGGCGATGCGCATGGCCATCGGACTCACCGTTGGCAGCGGCCTACTGGTCGTTTGCGAGCTGCGTGCGGCGCGCCGGTACCCCGTCACGGCGAACGCGTTGGATGCCGCCGGCATCGCCATCCTGTTCGCGACGCTGTTCGCGTCCCATGCGCTCTGGCACCTGCTGCCGCAGCCGCCGGTCTTTTTGCTGATGTCGTTGGTTACCGCGGTCGCCGTGATGCTGTCGATCCGGCGCGATGCGCTGTTCATCGCCTTGCTCGGGTTGGTCGGCGGCTTCGCTACGCCGGCGCTGTTGTCGACCGGCGATGATCGCCCGGTTGCGCTGTTCAGCTACTTGCTGCTGCTCAACGCTGGGGTGGTCTGGGTGGCCTATCGCAAGCGCTGGCTGGTCTTGACGGCGTTGAGCGTGGCATTTACCGCGCTCTACCAATGGGCGTGGGTGTTGAAATACCTGGACACCGCGCGCCTGCCGTTGGCGATGAGCATCTTTACGATCTTTCCGGTGCTGCACGTGGTGTCTCTCTTGCTGGTGCAGCGGCGCCGGCGGGACGAACCGTTGGCGGCCGATTTCGAGCACGTGGCGCTCGCGTGCGCGGCGCTGCCGATCCTGTTCGCGCTCTACACGGTGGCCGTTCCCGCCTACGGCGCGCACTACGTCCTGTTGTTTGGATTTCTGCTGCTGACGACGGCCGGCTTGGCGATCATCGCCGTCGAGCGCGGGCCGCAGTTCCTCTATTCGTTGGCAGCCGTCGCGACCGTCCTGACGTTCGGCGTGTGGTTTGCGATG
>CAZTDK010001012.1:0-2304 GCA_964611965.1 uncultured Binatia bacterium (SeqCode)
GCCGCGGGGAACTGCTGCGGTTGTTCGGTCGGCAGCACCACGTCGCTCGTTCCGGCGACCAGAGCTCCCAGCGTATTGGTCCGCCCCGAGGCCCAGAGGATATTGCCCGCGGCATCGCCCACCAGCAGCTCGATGAAGATGCGTCGGAAGCCGACACCGGACGGCAGCTTGTGCCCGCTCCGATTGGTGATGCGCACGCCGACCCGCAGCTTGCCGTCCGGCGTCGTGTCGAGAGAGACGATCTCCGCGGTTGCCGTCTGGTGTTGCGCCATGTCGACGATCGAACCTTCCCCAAGCAGCAGATTCGGATAGTCGAGCGACGTGCGGGAGAAGCGCTCCGCCTGGCGGAAACCGAGGAGCAGGGGAAACTGCTGGAAGAGCTCGTTGAGAAAGAGGTTGAGCCCGTGCAGCGAATGGCGCGCGTACGGACTGCGTTCCGGCGCGGTGATCTCGGTATCCGACACTCGGTTGGTGGTGGGTGGGAAGCCGGCGGACTCGAAGTTGGCGATCTTGAACTTCAGTGGCGTGTCGGCATAGCGGTTCGGCATGTGGCAATCCTGGCACGATTGGCTGCGCGAGCGGTTGGGCGCGTAGTCGCTGTTCAGCCACTCCAGATGCGTCGCTTGCTCGTAGCTGAAGCCGGATTGGACGCCGTCATTGGTGAAGATGGGGAGCAGCACGTTGTGGCAGCTGCCGCACATGTCGGGGTTGGTGACTTGCGTGCCGAGGTGCGGTGTGATGCCCAGGGCGTTGTGCATCGGCTTGGTGGTGACCTCGTCGTACGGGCCGTACTCCTCGTCGAGCGGCCCGGTGACGAAGTTGCCGGTGAAAGTGCTCTCGTCACCGAGGTCCTGCGCGGCGATGCGGTGACAGACGTTGCAGGAGATCCCATCGCGTGCCAGCGCGCCGTATTGTTGTTCGGTGTTAGGGACGGACTCCGGCCATTGCGTGACCATGTCGAGCCGGAAGGGCCGGCCGAACGGTACCTGTGGCGGCGGCGCTACGCCGAACAGCGCCTGGCAGGCGCTGTTGCCCTGCGATGGCGTATCGGCGGCGAGCTGGCGCTGGCCCATGACCCCGTGGCAGTGCAAGCAGGTGTCTTCGATGCACGCCGTCATATCCGGCAGCAGATGGGTTTCACTCTCGAGTTGCGCGAAGAAGATCGGATCGCGCCCGGCGACGCCCATGGGGGAGACGTTCCATTCGCCGTACGGGGAGAGGTTGATGGTTTGTACACTGCCGTTCTTCTCTTGCTGAACGGTCATGTTGGACGTGTCGGCGAGGTATTCGAGGGCGTCATGGCAGGGCGCGCACTCGTCGGAGGTCAGGAAGGACGTTGGCCCATTCGGCGCAGAGGTGACGTGATCGTAGGTTTGCGCCGGCAGGCGTGACTGCCAGGCCGTCGCGAAGCTGACCTCGCCAAGCTGATCGTAGAAGGAGAGGAAGCTGCCGCTCGCAGTGGCCAAGGGCAGGGCGAAGGGCGTGTCGAACCCGGCGCTGGCGGCGCGCGTGCCCGCACCGTGGGAGGCGAGGGGCGTGGCCAGCGGGTCGCGCGGCTGGTTGAACGCCAGCACGTGGGTATCGAGGCCAGCCCCCGGGTCGACGGGGCCCGTGGCGGCGAACTGTTTGTAGCGGATGCTCTTGCCGAGCGGGTTGTTGAGCGAGGCGAAGGTCTGTTCGTTCACGGCGGAGGAGTGGCAGCTGAAGCAAAAGGCGCCGTACTGACATTGCGGCGAGAGGACATTGGGAATCTTGTCGGGGTTGGCGGAGAAATATCCAGTCGGATACCAGGTGGGATCGGGTCCACTCGGCGCCACGAGCTCGGGAAGGTACGATTCGTCCGGGAAGGCGCTGCGGTCGACGATCGGTGGGTCGACGCGCTCCTCCGGATACAATGGAAACTGGTCGCGCTGCATGATCGGCCAGAACCAGCGATCGTAGGCATTCTCGTTGTTCTTGATCATCATGGCCCACGCTTGCGGCGCGACGTCGGCGTTGATCACCATGCAGCCCTCGGGATCGAGCGTCACGTCGAGCGCGGTATCGATGACGTGCATTTCCTTGATGATCATGGCGCCTTCGGGCAGCTCGCCTTGACGGCCATTGCACAGCCAGTCGATCACCTCCGGCGAGTAGTAGATACGCACGGGCAAGTGCGTGCCGTAGTTGCTGCCGCTGCCGATTTCACCGACGTACGGACCGGTGAAACGCCAGGTGGCATCGGCCAACCAGCCGAGCTCGGTCTTGTAGGACTCGGCTTTGACGAACTTCTCAAGGGCGATCTCGTAGCGGTTCTTGTCCGCC
>CAZTDK010001013.1:0-2304 GCA_964611965.1 uncultured Binatia bacterium (SeqCode)
CGAGAAAGCTCTCGGGATGGGCGTCGAAGCCCGCCACCTGACCCCACGCGTAGTGATCGGTATGACGCGAACCCCAGTTGTGGTTCTGACTGCCGATCCACTCCGCAACGTCCACGGGTATGCCGTCGACCTCGACTGTACCGGCGAACTGCGCCAGCGGCAGACCAACCAAGCTCTTGGCCTTGGGCAACGGACTGTCATACAGGCGCTCCGGCAACAAGAGGAGCGGTGCCGCCGCGCCAGCGTACGTCAAGTCCCAGGCAATCGTGTGCGCGCCCGTAGTGGCAGAGCCCTGCAAGGTGCCCGGCCGCAAGCGCGCGCTGTCGATGCGCATATCGAACGCTTGCGAGCTGAAATCGCAGGCCGCGAACGGTACTTCACGCTTGACCGCAACATGGTTCGCAGTTTCACCGTCGAAGTAGACGGCCCAGAGCTCGCCGAGCGCCGCCTCCGGGTGACGCAGCGGGCTGAAGATCGTGTAACGGATCCAGAAAGCCAGCGGCCGCCGCGGATGATTCGCCCGCACGAAGAAGCTTTCGTAGTGGCCGCGTTGCTGCCCCGGACGGTAGCGGGCGTAGTTGGCAGTCAGAAGCAGGTGCCGCTCGTTTCGCATGGCTGGCCACCCTCGTCATGGCTTTGCCCAAACAGTCTGCCAAGCGCGCACGCTTCGAGACGGCCCCTGCGAAGACGGGGCCTCTTCAGCGTGAGCGGTGCCAAGATCCTCAAGAGTAAAGACCAACCGCTCGCCCTGAGGAGCCGCCCTGCTTCTGGGCGGCGTCTCGAAGGGCGCCCGCCGGCACTTTCGGTATAAATCCCCTTGTCATAGCGGTCAGAGCGCGGGCAGCGACTTACACGTCAGCTTCAAGCGGGACAGTGCCACACGCGGCGTTGTCGCGCCATTGATTGAGCGCGTCAGCAGGGTGACGGTCCTTCGATTGCTGCGTGAGGACGACACGTTGACCGGCACGTCGACGATGAACGGCGCGCTGCAGAAGTTCTCCTGCGGCAAGGTCAGCGGCGGAGCATTGACGTACCCCGCCTCCTGATTCGTGGGATCCAGCAGGTGCACGAGCGCGCCTTGCAACGCCCCAAGATCCTGCGTGAGCGCCGTCTGCAGGACCGCATTTCGGCTCGTCGTCGGCCGCGGTAATCGCACCGTGACGCTGCTGATACCGCTAGGAACGCACGCCGGCAAGTGCGGATCACTTTCGTTGAGACACACCGCGACTTGAAACGAACATACCCCCGGCTCGGAGGGCTTGAAATCACAGCTTGCGTCGCCGTCGACACAGGTCTGCTCGACCTTCGGCAAGCCATACCGGTCGAGCGCCGGTTGCGACGTTGTTACCATCCACTGGAGCTGGCACCCGCTCCGGTCGAGGCTCGGGTTGTTGCCGTTGCCACGCACCAACAGCGACGTCGATGTCGGCGTGGCTGTTTCCGTCGGGGTTGCGGTTGCGGTGAGCGTCGGCGTCGGGGTGGAGCTCGCCGTCGGCATCACCGTTGAAGTTGGACTCGGACTTGACGTCGGGCTATCGGTCGGCGTGGGCGTCGCGATTGCACTGCCCGTGGCAGTTACGGTGGGTGTCGAGGTATTTGAAGGCGTTCCGGTCGGGATCGGCGTCGACGTGTTCGTCCCGGTCGGAATTGGTGTCGATGTGTTTGACGGAGTTCCGGTTGGAATCGGGGTCGCGGTGTTTGAGGGCGTCGCGGTCGGGATCGTGGTCGGTGTGTTCGTCCGCGTGTTTGTCGGCATCGGCGTCGAGGTATTGGTTGATGTTGGTGCCATCGTGGATGTCGGCGTGAATGTCGCTGTGTGGCTCAGCGTGGGCGTCGCGGTGAATGTCGCGGTGCTCGACGCGGCCGCCGTGGACGTCGGCGTAGCTGATGGAGCGCCGCTCCAATTGGTGACGAGTGCATTGGCGTCAACGCTGCCCAGGCCAGTAGCGCGGTCGTAGCCGTTTACTGACGCATAGCCACTCACGCCTGGCACCGTGTTGTTCCCCGACACGATGTCGTGAAACACCGCCGTGCCGCTGGCTCCAAACTGAGCATTGCCGAGTTGATAGAAGCGTGGGTTGGCATTGCCCTGCCGCTGGCCGGTCTGCTGGACGATGAGTGCCATGAGACCGGCAAACGACGGCGACGAAGCCGAGGTGCCGCCGAAGGCATATAAGGCGCCCTGCGTCTCGACCAGGTAACCGTCGTGCCCACCGGCCGCAGCCAGGGAGACATCGGGGATGTCGCGCTTGCCGTCCGCCGGCACGCCCGTACACACCTGCCACGCGGGTTTGCCGTAGATCG
>CAZTDK010001014.1:0-2303 GCA_964611965.1 uncultured Binatia bacterium (SeqCode)
GACAGGTTCCTGGCGCCTGCGGCCGGCGTCTTTGTATGGTTCGCTCCCCGTTGGGTCGCCGCAGGCTCCGAGTTCGAGAGGTGACAGGACTGGTGCGCGAATGCACGATGCAGCGGAGCGTTGACATGAGCAGGGCGCCAGCGGATAAGCGGAGATGGGGCAATCGTAGGCGCCCCCAGCACAAGGAGGAGTCATGAGACAGATCAGGACACCAATGGCGCTCGCGCTGCTGTTTGGCGTGGCGGTGATCACACCGGCGATGTCGGCTCGCGGTGACGTCCAACCCGGCGATGTGATCAGCAAGGACAACGTCGACAAGGCGAAGGACCTGATCTCCCCAGGGGTCGAGTGGTGCGTGCGCCACGGGATGTCGATGAAAATCGTCCCTTACAAGAAGATTGAATGGAACAAGGCGTACCGGGAAGCGACCGAGAAATACGGCGGCCAGACGAAGCTGGCGCCCGATGGTCGCAGTCTGGTTGGCCACGTTGCCGGCATGCCCTTCCCCACGATCGATCCGAACGATCCGCAGGTCGCCCTGAAGATCATGTGGAACTACGACTACAAGCCCTACGTCACCGACGACGAGGACTTGCGCAACTTCGACGCCGATACCGGACCGGTTACGGGCACCGCGCCGATGCAGGTCGAGCGGCACTTCCTCCTCGACCATCAGCGCACCCTCGCCTACACGGCCCGCCTCTACGTCGATCCAAAGCCCGAGCTGCCAAACCCCGACGCCGTGCGCGGCAAGAGCTCTCTCCATCCAATCCTCGAGCCGTTTGACCTCAAGGGCGTGGGACTGACGGGTATCCGCTACTTGAGCCCGGACCGACAAGACGACACCTGGCTCTATCTGCCGTCGCTGCGCCGGGTCCGCCGGTTGTCGAGCTCGCAGCGCTCCGACGCCTTGTTCGGCCAAGACACCGACGTTGACAGCTACGGCGGTTATGCCGGGCAGATTCCGTGGTTCGATTGGAAGTATCTGGGCGAAAAGGAGATCCTCGGATCGTTCCACGCCGAGCAGTTCCCGGTAAAATACTGCGAGGGCGGCGGCGACTTCATCTTCTGCGACACCTGGGAGAAGCGCAAGGTGTACGTCATCGAAGGCGTGTCCAAGCTCCCGCAGTACGCCTACGGCAAGCGCGTGATCTACGTCGACAAGGAAACGTACTATGTCGCGTTCAGCGACATCTACGACCGCTCCGGACAACTCTGGAAGGTGTGGGTCAACCAGTGGGCATTCAAGAAGCGTGCGTCGCCGTCGTACGGCATCACCTACGAAGACGAGATGCCGTACCAGCCCAGTATCACCATGGTCGATATGCAGCTCAATCACGCCACCAAGGCGGCGCTGCCCAGCGCGAAGTACCCTGGCGAAGAGGGTTGGTATTTCAACCAGGGGAACAAGAGCGGCATCAGCGAAGAGTTCTTCACCATCGCCAACCTGATCGCCAACGGGAACTGATTCGCATCCGCACACCCGGGTTCGAAGAGGGGATACCCGTGTCGGGTATCCCCTCTTCGATTTTTAGTTCGGCGTGCCGTTGGCGTAGCGCACCAAAGACTCCCTGAGTGTCGCTGCGGTCGCAGGATCGCGGCCGACGAGATTGTCCTTCTCCTCGGGATCGCGCGACAAGTCGTAGAGCTCTTCGCGCGCGGCGACCCCGCTGAGCGCTTGCCCAACGTCCGCGCCGTGCACATCGATCAATGGACTCGGATCGCTGCGAATGTATTTCCAGCGCGGGGTGCGCAGACCGCGTTGGACGAAGCCAAAGTTCACTCGGTGTCCGTCAGGTGCCTCTGTGGTTTGGCTGGCGGCGGCCGTCGCCGGCAGATAGGTCTCGCAATAGGCCTCGGAGCTTCCCTGACGCTCGCTGCCACGCAATAGCCCAACCAGGCTGCGGCCATCGGCCCGAGCCCGCGGCGCGACTCCCGCCAGCTCGGTGAGAGTTGGCAGGATGTCGATCAGCCGTACCATCTCTCCATGACGCACACCCGCGGGCAGCCGGGCGCGCCAATACATGATCAGCGGGACACGTAGACTGGTGTCATACAAGTCCCCGGCCAGTGCCACGTCACCGCGCGCGAACAGGCTCGTGGCGCGATCCGCATACACCACGATGATGGTGTTGCGATCGAGGCGCATCTCGTTGAGCGTTCCCAAGAGACGCCCGACCTCCGTATCCACTCGCTGCACCGCGTGCTGATAGCCCCGCAACACCTCAGCGGTGCTCGCATCAGGTGGCGGCTGGGGACGCGGCCCGAAGTAGTGCACCCACAAGAAGAACGGACGCGCACCC
>CAZTDK010001015.1:0-2297 GCA_964611965.1 uncultured Binatia bacterium (SeqCode)
GTGGGGTGTCCCGGAGCCACGCGCTTTCACGTACTGCTCCGACGGCACGCGCAACATGGTCCTCGGTCTCATCGAGTACTTCCCGTTTCCGTTCGACCCGGAAGCCTGCGCCGCCCGGCTATTCGAGCGTCCGGAGGGCGCACGCCGGCTCCTGGCGGTGAGTAACCACATCGAGTTGATGACAGTTCTGCGGGGCATCCTCAGCAATGGACGGTGCTCGACCACCGTGGCCCTCGACGGGCGACAAGCGCTCGATCTGGTCAAACCGGTGAACCCGGATACGATCCTCATCGACCTGGCGTTGCCGCGCGGGGAGGCGCTGGACGTCGTCAATCGCCTCTCCACGGACCCCGCCACCGGGGGCATCCCCGTTGCCTTTCTGTGGACGCAGAAGCTCGGCTCCGGAATATTCCGCCAGTACGCCTCCCGGGTGCTCCAAGACTGGCATGGCGACAGCACCGCTGTAGGACCAGCCCTGGTGAAGTTGCTGGGCGCACCGCAACCCGCCAGAGAGGTACTGTTGCGCCAAGCAGGGTAAGGCACCACACTCCACAAACCCTGCACCGCGCGTTTCGCGTTTGCACGTGGGGTGCTACGATTCCCCGCGATGGCCTTGGGAAACATTCGGGTCGTGTTGATGCGCCCGCGCGGCGCCGCCAATGTCGGGGCTACGGCACGGGCGATGAAGAACATGGGACTGCACGAGCTGGTACTGGTGCGCCCGGCCGCCGCGGTACGCGCGGCCGTCAACGCGCCGGCAACGAGTCCCGCCGCATACCGCGCCGCGTGCGCTGAAGAAGCGCCCGACGATGCCTCGCCGGCAACGGCGGCGTTCTGGTCAAAAGCGCTCGCCGTCCACGCCGAGGACGTCTTGAGCCACGCCCGCTGTTGCGAGACGCTCGCCGAGGCGGTGGTGGGCTGCAGCGTGGTTGCCGGCACGACGTGCCGTGACGGCTTGTACCGCGCCGCCGCCGAATCGCCACGCGTCGCCGCACCGCGCCTGGTAGCGGCCGCGGAAAACAACCGCGTCGCACTGGTCTTTGGCCCCGAGGACCACGGTCTGAGCAACGAAGATCTCAAGGCATGCCATCAGCTGATCTGCATTCCCTCCGATCCGGGATACGCCTCCCTCAATCTGGCGCAGGCCGTGATGGTGTGTTGCTACGAGCTGTTCCTCGCCGCCAATGGCAACCCGGAGAATATCCCGGTGCTGGCCCCCGCGGAGCGTGTGGCGCTCCTGTTCGACCGTTTGCAATCGGCGCTCTTGTCCATCGGTTTCCTGCACGCCGACAATCCCGATCACATCATGTTCGCCTTGCGGCGGCTCCTGGGACGCGCGCAGATGGAGGACCGCGACGTGCGTATTTTGCTCGGGCTGGCGCGGCAGATCGAGTGGTATGGCCGCGACGGCTGGAAGCTCGCCGCCCCTCGCCCCGGCGCGGAAGACGAACTGGACGTCTCCAACTGAATCATGGCGGTCGTCATTCCCTTTCAGGATATCGTGCGCGCGCGCCGCCGCGAGGAAGAGCGCGCCTGCGCCGAGCGCTGTGTCGAGATCATCGAGCTGAATCTGCGCCTCGCATTGGAGATGTTTGACACCGCGCCGCCAGCGGAACGGGCGCTGCAGGCGCGACGCGTGCGCCAGCTCAGCCTGCTGCTCGAATACGCGGTGGATGTCTTGTGACATTGCCCATCGTCTTGGCGGCCGTTCTCGCCGTCCTCGTCGTGTTGCTGGTCCTGGTGCTGGTCAACCAGCGGCACGGCAGCGCGCGCCTGGATGCACTGACGGCGGCGCGTGACGCCGACCGCTCGCCGCTCCTCCTCCAGCAACAACTTGAAGGCCTGCGCGACCAGCTCGGGCGCGCCCTCGACGCCAACACCCAGACCGTAAATCAACAGCTGGGGCAGATCGTCACCACGGTCAACCAGCGCCTGGGAGAGAATGTCGAAGTGATGCAGCACACGCAGCGCGCGCTCGGAGAACGGCTCGACAGCACCGCGCAGGTGGTGGGCGCCGTGCAGCGCAGCCTCGGCAGTCTGGAGGAAGCGAACCGGAAGATCTACGAAATCGGCAAGGACATCGCGTCCCTGCAGGAGATCTTGCAAGCCCCGAAGCTGCGCGGCGGCCTCGGCGAGCTGCTGCTCGAGGATCTGCTTTCGCAAATCATGCCAGCCGACCACTTCGCCGTACAGCACAGCTTCCGCAGCGGCCAGAAGGTCGACGCCATCATCAAGCTGGGCATCGGCGTGGTTCCCGTCGACGCGAAGTTCCCGTTGGAAAACTTCCGTCGCCTGCT
>CAZTDK010001016.1:0-2296 GCA_964611965.1 uncultured Binatia bacterium (SeqCode)
TCCGCTTCGTTCCACTCCGCGGCCACAACTGACTCGATGCACATGCCCTCCCTGAGAATCGGTTCACTCACCCTGGATACCCCAGTACTGGCCGCGCCGATCGCCGGCTTTACCGACTTCATTTTCCGCCGCATCGTGCGTGATCTTGGCGGGTGCGGGCTGATCTTTACGGAGATGATCGGCGCTGGCACCTGGATGCAGAGCCCACGCGAGCGGCCGGAACGCATCGAAGGCATCGAGACCGAGGCCCGACCGCTGGGTGTCCAACTGTGGGATCGCGATCCGGAGATGCTCTATGCGGCCGCGCGCGAGTTGGCGGGGCTCGAGGTCTCGGTCATCGACTTGAACTTTGGCTGCCCCAAAAAACGTATCATGGGCAAGCACGCATCCGGCGCCGCGTTACTGCGCGACCCGGCGACCATCGGCCGTTTGGTTGCCGCCGCAGTGCGTGGCGCGGGCTCGGTGCCCGTAACCGCGAAGATCCGCCTGGGTCCGTCGCTCGAGGCGCGCACCGCACCCGAGGTGGCGCGCCGTGCCGCCGACAACGGCGCCGCGGCGATCACCGTGCATGGCCGCACGGCGGATCAGAACTACGACGTTCCCTGCTTTCTGGACAAGATCGCCGAGGTCGTACAGGCGGTGCTCGTCCCGGTGATCGCCAACGGCGATGTACGTGATGCCGCCTCGGCGCTGCGGACGCTGCGCGCCACCGGTGCCGCCGGCGTCATGGTGGCACGCGGCGCGCTGACGCGCCCATGGGTCTTCCGCGAGATCAGTGCGGCGTTGCGCAACGACACGATTCCGCTACCACCGACTGCAGCGGATCAAAGGGCACTCCTGCTCAAGCACCATGCGGCGATGGTCGAGCGCTACGGCGACCCGTGGGGCACGATCTTCATGCGCAAGTTTGCGTGCCGCTACCTGCAAGGTGCGCCGGGCATCCGCCCGTTCCGCGACGCCATCACGCGCGCTGCCGATTGCGCCGAGTTTCAAGAGGTCGTCGAACGCCACTTCCCCGATGGCACGAGCGACACGCTGTGCGCCGACGCGTAGGGGGCTGCGCCCGGAGAATTTTCTAAGGCCCGCCCGTTGCTTACCAAGCGGTGCCGACTGCGGAGACTTGACCGCTGCCATCCGGCAGCTTGTCGGACTTGGCAGTCCCTTAGCGACCAATCCTGTCCCGAGGCTCCCCGAAGGGGGGGAGCGGGCCCTAGAAAAGATGGCGCCCCCAGGGCCTTACGCCGCGGCTACCCGTTCCGCTTCCTGCTGGATGCGAAGGCGCTCCGCCCGCGACTGTTGCATGACGCGCTCGAGGACATCATCGGACATCTGGGTGAGGTCCGCGGCGGCATCCTTAATCGCGGCGTGCTCGACGGCACGTGACAAGACCTCATTGGTGGTCGGCCCGCGCCGGTTGCCGAGGAAGGGTTTGAGAATCAGGTAGAGCACGTCGCGCAACTTCATGTAGCGGGTGAAGCGGCGCAGCAAACGCAGCGTCTGCAACGGATAGTGTCTGAGCTTGTATGCGAACAGCCGCCGCAGGCCGGCGGCGCGCTCGGTATTGATGATCTCGCCGGGCAGGCAGGTGGGGTCGATCTCCGAGCACTTGAAATACTTGTACCAGTCGTCGAGATCGCTCACCAAGCCGCGCTTGACGTACTCCTGCCACAAAGGTGTGCCGCGGTAGACGCAGAGGCGGTTGAAGGCGAACGTGTCGAGCGGCAAGCGCGCCGCAAAGTCGAACGTGGCGCGCATGTCCGCGACGGTCTCGTCGGGGTTACCGACGACGAAGAAGCCGTGCACGATCTCGATCCCTGCCTGCTTGGCATTGGTCACGGCCGCTTCGACATCCGCCAGCGTCTGCTCCTTCTGCAGCCGGTCGAGCACCGTCTGACTGCCGCTCTCGATGCCGAACATCAAGGTCCGGCAGTGGGCCTTGGCCATCGCCGGAAAGAGGTGCTGCGCCGTCGAATCCACACGCCCCTCACAGCCCCATTGGATGGTGACCCCGGCCTCATTGATACCGGCGCAAATCGCCTCGATGCGTTTCGGCTGCAGGAGAAAATGATCGTCGACGAAGTATACCGTCCCGTAGCCGAGCGCCTGCAGATGCTTGAACTCCTCGACCACATGTTGCGGGCTGCGCGAGCGCCATTTGCCTTCGTTGAAGATCGGAATGTCGCAGAACACGCACGGCCACGGGCACCCGCGCGAGGTCTGCATGGTGGTGAAGCGCTCCATCGACAGCACGGCGGGCACGTCGAGCGGCATCGATTCGATGAAGTCCAGCGGCAGA
>CAZTDK010001017.1:0-2286 GCA_964611965.1 uncultured Binatia bacterium (SeqCode)
GCACCTCGAGCTTCGCCACGTCCGCCGGCACGCAGCTCAAGCGCGGATCGCTGTTGTTGATGCATATCCGTGTCTGGAGCGTGCAGCTGCGGTTGTTGGGCACGCCGTCGATGTCGCAGCGCGGGTCCCCTTCGTAACAGATCATCGTCTGCTTCGGGGTCTGATCCGCTTTGCGCTTCGGTATCGGGTTTGGCGCCCACTCCGAAAAGCAATCGGTGCTCTGCACCCCGCCGCCGGGAACACATGGGTTGCTCACTCCCGAGGTCGTACACAGCGCAATCGTTGCCGTGGGGGTGTTGGTCGGCGTGTTCGTCACCGTGGGGGTGTTGGTTGGCGTCGATGTAGGGGTGGCCGTCGGCGTGTTGGTCGCCGTCGGGGTATCGGTAGCCGTCGGCGTCCGCGTCGCGGTCAGCGTCGGCGTCGGCGTGGCGGTCAGCTGAGCCGGAAACACGACGATTTGCGACGCATAATCCTTATTCACATCGAGGGTCCCGGTGGCCTGCAAGCTCTCGGGCCCGTTGAGACTGGTGCGATATTCGCTGTTGATGGTGCGGTTGTAGCTCTGGTTGGTGGTGCCGTCGCGAGTCAAGGCAGTGAAAGCTGCGCAGAACTCCCCGCCGGGGCACTGCGCATCCAGCGTGCACGCCGTGGTCGTGGTGATGCTGCAGCGACTGCCGGCGGCGAACGAGTTGCTGCTTACATCCTGGCGCACCGCGAACGAGCCGAGCTCCAGCACCTCGCCGGCGGGCGTGGTCACCGCGCCTGAGGGCACGACCGTGCCCACGGTGGTGCCACTGGCGGAGCCTAACACCGCCCCCGCCGCGTCGACACCGGCGAACTCGGAGGCGACCAGCGCGCGCGCAAAGCCGGAGGGCCCGGTTACGGTGATCGTGTTGGCTGCCGTCAGTGCGCCACTCAGCGTTCGCACACACACGACGTCGCGCAACGTGCCGGTGCTGCCATCGGTCTTGTTGAAGCACGTGTATCCCCCGGCGGGCGCACCGTCATCAGCGGCGGCAACCGAGCCGGCATTGGAGGTCCAGGCGATCGAGAGCACCACCAGATCTCCACTGGCAACAGTCGTCGTGGGATGACACGACAGACTGGTGCCCGTGGCTGTGGCGCTGGTGTTACAGATGGGGCCGACAAATGAGATCGCCGCGCCGGCCGGACGTGCCAGCAACACCGCCGCGAAGGCGAGGTGGTAACAGAGCCTCCTGAACAACGGGTTTGACTTTGTGCCGGTCTCCTCACGCGAACCGTTGGCAGAATCGATACGACTCATGGCTGTCCTCCTTGTGGACGTGCGAGACCGTTCGTCCTACTGACCCGGTGTCAGGCTATTCAGATGGGTTGATCCTCACCGAGCAGGTGACCCCGTCCACGGGAAGCGCCTGCGGATCCACCGTGTCGGAGACCACACAGCTGAAGTCGGTGCTCGCCGGAATGGAGCCGGAGACGCAGTCGAAGAGCACTTGCTCGAAATTGCCGGGCGGGATGTTTCCGCTGGTGACGTAGGCGGTGTGGAGCTGATCGTCCTGCCCGTCGCTGTTCGTATCGCGGTCCTCGATGACCGCAAAGCCGTTTGCGCCGCTGACGTCGGTCACCCGCGCCACGACGCTATCGTCACTACCGGAACCTGGGAGTGCGACCGAGGCAGGGTAGTTGAGATCGAGCACCAAGCCTGCAAGCTCCGGAATCGCGTTGACGTCGTAGTCCAGGGCAACGGTGACCCTGAGCAGGGCGCACGTCGGAATCGCTGTGGCGGTTGGCGGCGCTGCCGTCGCCGTCGCCGTCGGCGTCGCACTCGGTGGTGGTGCGGTGGGCGTTGGTTGCAGTACCGTGGCGATGGAAATCTCGCACGTGACACCGGTCACAGGTTGGGCCTGTGGATCCACGGTATCGGATACCACACACGTGAACGCGTCGGCTGTGGGTGCCGCTTCGCCGGCGGTGCAATCGAACAATACCTGCTCGAAGTCGCCGGGCGAGATGTTTCCGGAGGTCACGTACGCAGTATGCAGCTGGTCGTCCTGGCCGTCGTCGTTCGTGTCACGATCTTCGATGACGGCGAAACCCTGAGCACCACTGACGTCAGTGACGCGCGCGACGACACTGTCGTCGCTTCCCGAGCCAGGAATCGACACCACCGCCTGCGGATAGTTCAGGTCGAGGACCAGGCCCGCGAGCTCGGGGACGGCGTTGACATCGTACAGCAGGCGAACGGTCACCGTGACACTCTTGCAGCCCACGGTCGGCGTGACAGTCGCTGTCGGTATCGGCCCA
>CAZTDK010001018.1:0-2286 GCA_964611965.1 uncultured Binatia bacterium (SeqCode)
CGCCGAATTCGATTCGTTCGACTGCTACCAGGTGAGGCTCTCGGCCAATGTTCAGAGCCTGGCGACGCCGCCATCGACGGCCCTCGTCGCGGATCAGTTCGCAACGGTCACGGTAAACGTCAAGGCGCCGACGATGCTCTGCATCCCGGTCAACCGAGATGACCTGGCGCCGGGCGCCGAGACGCATCCGGATCTGCTGATGTGCTACAAGGCGACGGCAGTGCGCGGTACGCCACGGTTCACGAAGGTAACCCCGGTGTTCGTGACGAATCCGCTGCAGCAAGGAACGCTGGAAGCCCCGCTGCCACGCGAGTTGTGTGTGCCGACACGCTTCAATCCGTAGCTCACTGCGCGAAGCAGGCGAAGCGCGGCTGCTTCCCGCAGTGAGGTGGTGCGCCGATCATGGTCCCGGCAAATAGCCGACAACCGCCGCCGCCCATTGATGGGCGTTGTCGTCAGTCGACGTCGCGGACTGTGGAGTCGACGACGTAACAACGTACTGTGTTACCAGCTCCAGGTTGCCCGAGGGTAGATCGAAGAAGTTGACCCACGGGGCGCTTGCTCCCGCAACACCCGCATTGTCCTTCCACGCGATCGCTCCAACCACCAGGCTCGCGGCACTGAGGTTGATCGCACCGCTGCTCGCACTCACGCTGGAACCGGTGGTGCCAACGGCGGCACTCACCGGGCTCGTTGGTTTGACGCCCGAGAACTCCAGAACGTGCGCGACGAACGTGCAAGGAGCGCCGAGGCTGCCGCCAAACCCGACCCGAACGAGGTCCGACGTGGTCAGGGCGGTGGTGATGTTACTGTGGCAGAGCGCGACGGTCTGGGTATTCCCGGTGCTCTTAGTGAGCACCTCAGTTGTATAAATGTTCCCTTTGGTGTCGGTGCAGGTGAATGATGTCGGCAAGCTGGTGGTCGTGAACGCGCCAATCGAAACGACGAGGGTGTGGCCGGTGCTGACAGCCCCCCGGAGACCCATGGAGAACGTCGTTGTGCAGCTGGTCGATGATCCCCCCAGGTGATCTCTCACGAAGGGGATCACCGGGGTGGCGGTGGCAGTGGCCGTCGGCGTTGTCGTGGCCGTGCGCGTCGGAGTGGCGCTGGGTGTTCCCGTTGGGGTGTTGGTGAGCGTTGGTGTGACCGTCGCGGTCGGTGTTGTCGTCGGCGTGTCGGTCGCGGTTGGTGTCGGTGACGGCGTCGGCGTTGGTGATTGCGTTGGTGTCCCTGACTGCGTGGGTGTCCCTGTCTGTGTAGGTGTCCCCGTTTGTGTAGGTGTCCCCGTTTGAGTCGGCGTGTTCGTCGGCGTCCGCGTCCGCGTGCGCGTCGGCGTCCTGGTCGACGTCGAAGTCGGCGTTGGCGTATTGGTTGGGGTCGGGGTGTCCGTCGGGGTCGGGGTGTCCGTCGGGGTCGGGGTGTCTGTCGGGGTTGGCGTGTCGGTTGGGGTTGCCGTGTCTGTTGGGGTGGGCGTCTCTGTATCGGTGGGCGTCTCGGTTGGCGTAGGCGTCTCCGTCGGAGTCGGTGTCTCCGTTGCGGTGTACGTTGGTGTTTGGGTCGGCGTCGTGGTCGGTGTGCTGGTCGGGATCGCGGTGGGCGTTTGAGTCGGGGTGTTGGTCGGGGGCGCGGTCGGCGTGTCGGTCGGAGTCGGCGTTGGCGTGTCGGTGGCTGTCCGAGTGGGGGGCGGCGTCGGCGTCGCGGTGATCGTCGGCGTCGGTGTCTCCGGCGGGATATCGTTGAGCACAAACGCATATGCCGGTGGCCCACCGGTGCTCCCGGTGGTGACGATCTCCACCGTGTAGAGGTCCCCGGTATGGAAGATCATGCTGTTGGCGTCGTCGGTGCACGTCTGCTGCCCGACGTCGACCATGCACCCCAAGCCGACGCTCAGACAACTGCGCGGCAAGCTGGGGCTGGCGACGCACAGCGAGACCGTAAACGGCGCGGCCGCCGGTAGTGGCACTTGCACCGCCAGGTGTCTCGCCACCGCATCGCGCTCATTGCGTACCGCGTTGACGGTGTCGACAAACGGCGAGTCGTAGTTGCCGAAGACGGTTGTCACTGTGCCGATCGCACTGTTGCGGCGACTCGCATTGTCCTGGCCGATGCTGTCGATCGTAATTGCCAGGTTGCGGTTCGCAAACGTATCGCCGGTCCCGGTGCGGTTGACACGTACCGTTATTAGATCGCCGGATGCCACGAAACAGTCGTGCGAACACGTCGCCGCCGTCTGCTTCAGGTCCCCGGCGTTCATGGTTACCACCACCCCGGTGTCCCGATTGGCCG
>CAZTDK010001019.1:0-2284 GCA_964611965.1 uncultured Binatia bacterium (SeqCode)
GCTCGTCTGCCGATTGATGCCGACGACGTATCCCATCGGATGGACAGCGAGCGCATCCATGGGCGCGGAGAATCGCCCCCAGGTCAACGGGTTGGTGACGTTGAACGGCGTCGTGTCGTCGAGAAGCACGGGTTGCAGAAAATTCCCTGTCGCCGTCGGTTGGAGGAAGAAGTTGCGGCTCAGCGCGCTTCCCCCGCCGAGCCGGTCGTAGAGAATTCCGACCGGCTGGTGGAATCCGCACTGGAGCTGCTTGAGCGACTGGTCGGCATCGGTCGCCACTGAGATATTCTGGACCATGTACATCACACCCTGGTTGACCTCGCCGCAGAACACCGCGCCCTGGCCGCTAGCTTGATAGCCATACCCAAGCATGCCGTTGCGCTGATTGAGGGTGATGCCTGTCAAATCACACAATCCCTCCTGGCCTTGGCACAGCTGCGCGCGCGTGGCCGTAGGGGCGGGCCCGTCGATCCAGACACGAGCCTCCGTATCGGACTGGTAGGTGAGTTTGCGCAGGTGCTGATACTGCGTGCGTTGCGTGAGGGGAATGAGCAGCTCTTTGATCGTGATCGCGACCTCGCCCGCGGTTTCCGGGGTGTTGGCAATCGGGCCGACCGGACCGGGTTGCCCCGTTGCATCGGTGCTGCGGCCGACGATCCACCCATCTTCGCTGGTGAGCACGACGTCGAGGGTGACCATCCCGCCGGACGGGACGGCGTCGAAGGTGACGACGATGGGCGCCGTGCGCCCGGATTCGATCTCGCCGGAGACCTTGTGCGCGAGCTTCGATGCCTGGTCGTAGGTGAGCGTCACCGTGTACGTGCGCGCGCGCGCCGGGAAGGTGAAGTTGTTGGGATCCTTCGTGACGGTGACCGTCGTACTCATCTGCACCGATAGGGTGTTGGTGAAGATCGCAGGGCTCGACAGCACCTCGGCGACGCTCTGCGCAATGGTGGCTACGTCCGCAAGGACGGCCACTGCCTTCAGCGCAACCCCGAGCGGACCCGCAAAGTTCGCGACGTTCTTGGCGATCGCCTGTGCGCCAAGTTGAACGAGCAGGCCAGCAAACTCCCCGCTCGAAAGAACAACCGAGGCCAACGCAGTTCCCACCCCGGTGAGCACGCCAATGGCACTGCCCGAATTGCCCGTGCCGAAGATGCCATTCGCGACCTGCGGTCCCGCCAGCGCTGCCACGCGCCCACCGATCAGCGCCAGCCCCCGCCGACCGCCTTCGGTTTGCAGAAATCCCGTGATCGCCTTCTGCGCCCCCGCGCCCGCCGCGAACCCAGCCGCGAGGAAGATCGTCGGCAGCCCGATGTTGAACGTCAGCGTCATCACGGCACCCTGCAGCGCCTCGGGTGAGAACGCGTCACCGCCAAGGCCGAGGCTGCCGAAGTACAGGCGCGCTTTCGACCCCTCGGCCGGCATGTCGAAGCGTAGCGTCTGTTTCTCGACGGAGTCGCCGATCAGCGGAATGCCGACGACCGTGTAGTTCGAGTTGAGCAACTGAAGAAACCGCGCGCGACTGGTGTCCTGTTGGCCCGGGTTCGTGACCGGCAAATCGCCACCCTCGTTGGCGAACTGCACGTACGCGGACATGTAGCGCAGGAAGTGATTGCGAATGTCGATCTGCACCGTGCGTTTGGCTTGATCGGTCACCGCAATGTTCACGAACTGGACACCGTGCACGGTCGCCCCGGTGCCGTGCTCCCCAACGACCTGCAGCTGCGGGGCCGCGCTGCGCTCGGCAAGCGCGGCGCTGCTCTGCTCGCCACCGTCCGAAACCGCGGTGAGACCTGTCGTAGGGTGCCAGTTCACGCCGACGAACTGGCTGCTGTCGAAGATCAGGTTGCGAATCTGGCGGGCGACGCTCGCCGCGACACGCGCAATGTCGTCGGAGGTATCCCAGCGCATGGCGGGATTTCCCTGGGAGTCGAGTATCGGGTTTCCATTGGGATCCAGAACCGGAACGAGCCGTGCCCAGGCGGGGACCCGTTGGTTGTTGAAGGTGGTGAAACCCGACTCCGTCGCCGGCCATGCCTGTGCGATGCGAGACGCAAGCGTGCTGAGAAACGGCAGGCACGTCATGTCAGAGCTGCTGCACGGCAGCGTCTCGATCATCATCTTGATCGTGGCGCCGTGCTCGACGTCGAGATTCATGATCTCCGGCTGGAGGAAAACCAGCGCCACGGCCGTGGGGGGGGGGGGGGGGGGAGTAGGGGTGGGGGGGGGGGGGGGGGGGAAAGGGGGGGGGGGGTGGGGGCCGGGGGCGGAGGGGACGCGC
>CAZTDK010001020.1:0-2282 GCA_964611965.1 uncultured Binatia bacterium (SeqCode)
GAAGTATGCAGCGATCCAACGGGAGCGGACCATAGAAGGGACGCCGACCGCAGGTCTTCGCTAGCGACGCTGCGGTGGATGCCCGTTTTGGGGGTGTCACAGGGCAGGATCTGTGATAGCTGGCTTCATCTTCAAGGCTAGGCGGTTGGTGGGCAGGAGGAGGGTTTCATGGAGTCGGCGAGTTGGGTTGGTGCGGTGGCGCAACCGCAGGTGCTCCGGCGTCATCAGCGGCACCAATTGAACAGTTTCTGGCGCCCTTGACCCGAAACGGCTGGAGCGAGCCGGCCTTGGTTGCGGCGGCACGTCGCGTGCTCCGTATGCGTCAGAGCGCCAGAAGCTATGACACGGTCCACTGCTACGATCGCCTTCCCTCCCCCGCGTCCCGGCGACAATCTCACCGTTGGACGAAGGGTGACATGCGATCCCCGCTGCTGACGGCTCTCCTGGTCTTTTCGGTCGCCGCCGCTGGAGCGGTGAGCGCGCAGACAACCGGTGGACTCGAAATCAGCGGGCACATCGCGTACTACAGCAACCAACAACCGGTCGATGCGGTGACCATCGATCTCGCCGGCTCGGGGGCGATGTCGACGTCGACCGATGACAGTGGCGCCTTCTCGGTCGCGCCGCCGGCGATGGGCACATGGACCGTGCAGCCAGCCAAGCGCGATGCGAGTGGCAATGCGGTGAGTGTGCTGGATGCCGTCTATGTTCTGCAGGCATTGGTGGGCTTCCGCACGCTATCGCCGGAGCAGGAAATCGCCTGCGACGTCAGCGGCAACGGCAGCGTCAGTGTCTTCGATGCGGTGCTGATCCTGCAGTACCTCAGCGGCTTCATCAGCGAATTCCCGGTGGCGACGACGTGTGGCTCGGATTGGGCGTTCATGCCCATGGCGAGTGACGGCGACAGCGCCCTGGTCCAACCGGTGGTCAGCCCCGGCACGTGTCAACCTGGAGCGGCGCAACTCGCCCTGCTCGACAGCTCATTGACCCAGGATTTTACTGCGATCCGCTATGGTGATTGCACGGGCAACTGGCAACCAGCGGACCCACCGCCGGCGCCGGCCACAGCAACCCCGACCGATTTTGCGACGCCGCCGGCCACCGCATCGGCGACCCCGGCGGCCAGTGCCACCAATACGCCAACGGTGACCTCTAGCTTGACGCCGTCGCAGACGGGAACGCCAACCTCAACGCCGAGTACGTCGCCGACGGCGATCGCCACGGGCACTCCTACGATCAGTCCAACGGCCACGGTGAGCGCGACGGCGACGCGGACAGCAACGCCAACCCGCACGCCGACGAACACCGCTACCGCTACGCCGACGCCCACTGCCACACCGACGGCCACGCCGACGCGGACACCGACGTCGACGCTGACCCCGACCCCGACTTCGACCAATACGCCGACGCGAACGGCCACATCGACTTTCACCGCGACGCCGACCGCAACTGCCTCGGCAACCGCTACCGCAACGCCTACGTGTACAACGACACCGACGAACACATCGACGCGGACGCCGACCTTCACGCCGACGCCGACTCCGACCGCAACTTCGACCGCCTCGCCAACACTGACCCCAACGAGCACCCCGACACGTACCCCGACGTCCACGTCGAGCCCGACATCGACCGCGACCGTCAGCTTTACGCCCACCGCAACACCGACGGTCACGCCGACGCGCACCGCGACGGCGACCATCACCGCAACGGTAACCGCAACGTTACCGGCGACGGCGACCGCGACACCCACCTGCGGCGGCCCCGCATTCTCGACGTTGTCCGACCCGTTGGTGGTGATGACGCATCCGGATTCCTACCGCGATGCGAGCGGCGCGCTGCAGAGCGGGCGAGCGTTCTTCGCGACGACGGTGCCGACGAGCAACGGCTGGGGACTATTCTGGCTGCGCGACCTGACCCAGAACACGTTCGACGTCTCGCTGCCGTCGACGCTGTACTATGCGCACGTCACCTTCGACGGCAGCATTTCCGCCGGCCCCATGCCGCTGCTCGACATTCGCCGCCAGGACAAGGAGCCGCTCTATCTGGTGGCGTGGCTCAATGACCACTTTGGCCTGTTGGTGAATCAACTGACCAACAGCGATCTCAGCGACAAGCTCACGTATCAGTACTACTACGACGTTGGCATCGACGGGACGATGTCCGCGTCCGTCGGACCGATCCGCACCGACCTGGGCGACTCCGGCGGTATCGGCAACATGATTCCCTATCTCAACGGATTCATGGTGGGCGTCGAAACCGTGTGCGGCGCTCACCAGTGCACG
>CAZTDK010001021.1:0-2280 GCA_964611965.1 uncultured Binatia bacterium (SeqCode)
GGATTCAAAACAAGATCCGGCATACTTCTCCAAGCACCATTTCGAATTTCACAACGGCCGCATCCGGCAACGTCCCGGCGACGACAACGCCTTGGGCCTGCTCAAGTTCGTCTTTCCCAACCCGTTCCATGTCTACATGCACGACACACCGACCAAGCGGCTGTTCGCCAAAAGCCGGCGTGATTTCAGCCACGGATGCATCCGCGTATCCGATGCGGCAGCGCTCGCGGAATTCGTGCTCCGCGGCCAGGGCAAGTGGGATCGCGAGGGCATCGACAGCGCCATGAAGAGCACCCGGAACAACCGGCGGGTGTATCTGGAGCGCCCGGTCGGCGTCTATTTGCTCTACAGCACGGTCGTGGTCGATGACGACGGCACGACGCACTTCTTCGAGGACATCTACGGACACGACGCGCAGCTCGAGGAAATCCTTGCAAAAGGGCCGCCGTACCCGTATCCAACTCCAGTGCCCGATCCCACTCCAGTCCCTGAGGCAACTCCAGTGCCCGATCCCACGCTAGTGCCGGTGGCGGTCGGAGGCGAGACGGAGTCGCAATGAATCGGTGGATGTGGCGCACCGCGGCGGCAGTCCTCGTGTGTTGCGTGCTGCCCGGCGCCACGTCCGCACGCACGCGCGGCTCCCGTTCTTCGAGACCGAAGGCTTGGCAGAGCGACGCGCAGCGATTCCGCAACGCGCCGACCGAGTGGCCGCGCCGCGATGTTCTCGATCTGGCGATGCGTGCCTATCGGTGTGGTCGGGCGGACGGTCAGTTCGATAGCCCGATCCTGACCGTCATCGACTACTCGCTGCCGTCGACCGAGAAGCGGCTCTGGGTGATCGATCTGGCGAAACGCCAGATCCTGTTTCACGAGCTCGTCGCGCACGGACAGAACAGCGGCGACGTGTATGCGGTGGATTTCTCCAACCGGCCGCAATCGCGCCAGTCGAGCCTGGGACTGTTCCGCACCGACGACGTGTATGACGGCCGCCACGGCGAGACGCTGAAGCTGATCGGCCTGGAGCCCGGAATCAACGACCGCGCCGAAGAGCGCCGCATCGTCATGCACGGTGCGGCCTACGTCAACCAGCGCGTGGTGCAGCGCTTCGGCGAGCTCGGCCGCAGCTGGGGCTGCCCCGCGGTGGATCGCGCGGTCTTTCCGCAAATGGTGCGGCACATCAAAGAAGGCACCGCCCTCTTCGCCTACTACCCCGATCCGCACTGGCTGCGCCAGTCGCGCTTCCTGCAGTGCAACGCCAACCTCGCAGCCCGGTAGGCGCTCCCCCGACGCCTCGTTTTGATTTCGGGAGATCCGGCGAAGCCGGACGGAGGCTTGTATCCTGGACGCGACCGCAGGTCCTAGCGAGGTAACAGCGGAACGCAGTCGGCAGTGCATGCTGACACGGGATCCGGCGCTGCCGCAGGGCGATGCAAGACAGCCTTCGTCGGCGTGATCAGCAAGCGCGGCGCCGTTTTGTCCGTCACGACTACCGCGTGGCCGTCGACGATCAAGCTGTAATCGCCGGCCGCGCGCTCGGCATACAGGAGCGCGACCATCGGCCGCGCGGCGGCATTGGCGGCACTGCGGGCGCCGACGTCGGTCACCAGCGCGTCGCCCTCCCAGCGCACGGCAACGTGCACCGCGTGTGGCCACATCATCGGACACCGTCAGCAGATAGGCGCCAGCGCCGCGTTCTTCCACTGCGGCACGGAGCTTGTCCAGCGAGATGGACACGCTCATGATCGTTTGCTCCTCTGCATGATCGGCCTTCCTCTCTGCTTGACGCGCGACATTTCAACTTCAAACCAGCACCATCCGCATGAATCGATTGGACGTCCGCTCCAGATGCCACTCTGCTTTCTCCCTATCGCTCCCCGACGGTAAACGCTAGCGAGGCAGGGCCTCGGAGGACGTGTTCACTCCCCATGCAGAAGGAGCCAAGGGGCGGCGGAGAGAGTTCACCATTGCAGCGGGTGGTCGACCAGTACGATCCGGGAAATATCCTCTGTTGTACTCGTGCTGAGGAACGGGCATCCGTCATTGGGAAATGTAACGCCTTGGTCCCCAGCCTCCGAATTTCAATGAATCGTCACGGCGCTCGCCGCAAAGGAACCGGCGAGCTCCATCGCGTCGGCGCATCCACCCGGCGCACCAGTCGATGAGCAGGAGTCACCGCTGAAGACGATTGCTCCACTGCTCCGCTTGCACCGGGTTGGGTTGCCGCCGTCACCGTACTGGGCGGCATCTCCGGAGAGCAGCACACACAGGCTTTCATTGAAG
>CAZTDK010001022.1:0-2269 GCA_964611965.1 uncultured Binatia bacterium (SeqCode)
GGGATCAACGTGTTCAACCTGTCCCTGATGGCGCATACCGAAGCGCTCTACGAAAAGATCATGGGGAAGCCGGGCGCCTTCCAACTCGTCACGCAGGGAGTGGCCAACCTGATCGCACTGAAACAGAAGCCGGTGGCCGACCTCATCATCAAGAGCGACACCTGGATGCACCTTGCCGATATCGTCGAGCATTGGGCGGGTGCGGGCATCGACACGTTCAACCTGTGGCTGGTCTCCCTGTCGGATCGCAACCGGACGAATGTGGCATCGCTGTTGCCGGTCAGCGCGATGCGTGAAGGGATTTTCGCCGCGTTCGAGCGGGGCCGGCAGTTGGGCGTGACGGTGCGCTCGCGTCACATCCCTCGCTGCATGCTGCCGGGCTATGCGAAGCATGTCGCCGACTTGCGCGAGGACAAGGTGCTGGTCATCACGCCGCGCACGTCGTTCGCGCTGTGGGAGTCGCGCATCTCGCCCAACAGCTACACGGAAAAATGCACCGGGTGTCGTCATCAACACGGCGCCTGCCTGGGTGTGCGGCGAGACTACCTCGATCGCTATGGCGATGCGGAGCTTCGGCCGGAGTATGATGCGGAGGCCCGATCGGAGCCGGCATCGACCGCTGCGTGATTTGGATCGAAAGAAAATGGAAAACCGGAAACGGGAAACCGAGAATGGAGAACGGGCCAATGGTTCGTCGTTGCATTTGCCGGTTCTAAATTCCTGGTTCTCCATTCTCGGTTTCCCGTTTCTCCACTTGGTTCCAGCTGGCTGGGTTCGGTGAAGATCGAAAAGTGAATGACCCCTCGGATTCCAAGGGAGGCTACGGGACGAACGTGATGACTGCACCACAGATCGAGACACTCACCCCTGAGACAGCGACGCTGTCGCTGTCACTCGACATGGACCTCTACCCGCGGGACGTACTGTACGCCGCGGCGTATGTCTTCATTGACCGCGCCTACGTCCTGCTCGACCAGATCGTGCCGCGCTTAATCGTACATTTCCGCGGCAAGGATACCCTGAACGAAGCCGCACTGCGCGCTTTGGCCGGTGAGTTCGAGAATGAGCTGCTCGCCCAGGCGTTGCGTCACCGGGTGGTGAATGCCAACCAGCGCATCATCGAGGCGATCACCAGTCTCGCAATTGCCGGAGCCGCCGGCCCCTCAGAGCTCGATCCAATCAGCGAGGGTGCGGAGCGCGATAGTGCGCTGATCGATATGCGCGACCCTGGAGATGACGGATTTTTGAACGACCCGTTGGGCGTCGCCGTGCCCTGGGAACCGACGAAAAAGGAAACGTGAAGAGGGATGTCGCCGATGCGCCACACCGACTCCGCGACCGTGAAACTGCATCACGCGCTTTACGCGCAGGAGGCCATTGCCGCCGCCGCCGATACGTTTGCCGATTTCGCCTCGTTCGCCGTGCGTCGTGACGGCGATCACTACGTCGTCGAGGTTACCGATATCACCAGCGCCGTCGAAGGCGACGTGGTGGCCGAGTTCTGCAACTTTGCCCTCGCCAACACGGCCACGCTCAGGAAGGGCAGCGATGCGTGATCCCGTGGAGTCCCCCGCATTGAGCTCCACGGCCACAGCACCAGCCTCCCTGCTGCCCCGTGGCCGCCAGGTCGACCTTACGCGATGCTCCAACCCCAGCCGGTGGAAGCCCGAATTCGCGGTGCCCTACAATCAGCGGATGATCGGCCAGAGGGTGCTGATCTCCAACGACCTGGGCGATTGGTTGCTGCTCACTCAGGACGAGTTCGGCGATCTGGTAGAGGGCCGGCCACAACCGGGGCAGCCGCTCTACGAAAAGCTCGCGGCGGCCAACTTCGTCGCTGCCGAGGTCGACATCGCGGCGCAGGCCGCGCGCTGGCGGCGCAAGAAGCAGTACCTGTGCTACGGACCGACGCTGCACGCCTTCGTGCTGACGCATCGCTGCAACCACGGCTGCCAGTATTGTCACAGCTCGATCGTCGGCATGGAGCGCACCGATACCGACATGTCGGTCGCGGTCGCCGAGCGTGCCTTGGACATCGCCTTCCAGACGACCGCCCGGGGACTCACCATCGAATTCCAGGGCGGCGAACCCACCGCCAACTGGGAGGTGCTGCGCCATGTCGTCGAGGGCGCGTGCCAGAGGAACGTCGAGGCCCGGAAGGTGTTGTCGTTCGCGCTCGTCACCAACCTGTCGCTGATGGACGACGAGAAGCTGGACTATCTACTGGAGCGCCGCGTGCAAATCTGCACCAGCCTGGACGGCCCGGCGG
>CAZTDK010001023.1:0-2264 GCA_964611965.1 uncultured Binatia bacterium (SeqCode)
GTCGAAGGCACGCGTACCCGCACGGGGGATCTCTTGCCGTTCAAGAAAGGGGCTTTCCACTTCGCGACCGAGAACCACTTGGCGATTTTGCCCACGGCAATCGCCGGCAGTTATGGCGCGCTGGCGAAGGCGCCGTGGTGGCAACTCCATCCGGGGCGACAGATCGAGGTTTCCTTTCTTGCGCCCATCCTGCCGTCGGAGCAGCCGCACGAGCACGTCGATGGGACGGCCGTCGAGGCGCTCCTCAGCTTGACGCGTGAACGAATCGCGGCATCCCTCGCGGCCAGCAGTTGACGCAGCGCCTGACCCCCGTCGACCGCCGCTTGCCGCAGCCTCGCCGCGTGCTATTCTCCCTCCCAATCAGCGAGACGAGTGCTAGTGCTATGACGTCTGAAGAGATCGAGACGCTCATCCGCAGCGGATTGCCGGAAGCGACGGTGCGGGTTATCGACCAGGTCGGCGATGGAAACCATTTCCAGGCCGTGGTGGTCACGGCCGCATTCTCCGGAAAATCATTGGTGGAGCGACACCAGCTGGTGTATGGCAGCTTGAGCGGTGCAATGGCGGATCGCATTCACGCCCTCTCCATCAAAGCGTACACGCCGGATGAATGGGAACGGACGCGAGCGCGAGCATCATAGCCACGCCCACAAGGAGGAATCACATGCGTGCCACCGTTATGGACGAGATCCGCGACGAGATCGCCGCGAACAAAGTCGTTGTGTATATGAAGGGGACGCCGTCCTTTCCCATGTGCGGCTTCTCCGCCGCCACGGTCGCGGTGCTGCATGAGCTGGGCTACCCGTTTGCCAGCGTCAACATCTTGGAGGATCTCGACAAGCGCGAAGCTATCAAGTCGTTCTCCAAGTGGCCAACCATTCCCCAGGTGTACATCGCCGGCAAATTCGTCGGCGGCTGTGACATTGTTCAAGAGCTACACGCTGCGGGTGAGCTGGAACGCCTCCTGAAAGACGCGTTCGCTGACGAAGCCGGCGCCGCCGCCAGCAAACACTAAAGCCCGCGGCGGCGCCTGCTGCGGGCGTCTTTTCTATGGGTCGCTCCCCCTTCGGGGAGCCTCAGGACAGGATTGGTCGCTGGGGGCTTCCAAGTCCGACTGCCTGTTCGCGCAAAAGGGGCAGTCGTGCCGAGCCGACGGACCGGGGCAGCGTATCCCGAATCGAAGGTGTCTCGCCGATCGTTTCGTCGCGCCCACACGTCGAGTCGTGCGATCAGCGGCCCGACACCGATTTCGACTTGAAATACAGTCGCATCGGCGTGAAGGTAGGCGACGCAGAGACTCCATCCCAGTGACGAACCCACCGTGAGACGTGTGTCATTGTTAGCTCCCGTGAAGTGGCCTGTACTTCCGCTTGGCTTGCTGCTCGTGCTGCTGGCGACAAGCGCATTGGCCGTGACGCGCCCGCCGCGCACTCCGACGCCGACGCGCACCCCACGCGACCTCACGCCGCCCGCCGCGACCAACACCCCAACACGCGCGAGCACGACGCCGGGAACCCCGCCAGCTACGAAGACCCCCGGGACACCCGGGCCGATAGGCACCAGCACCCCGACACGCACGCCGACGCTGGATACCGGCCCGGCGATAGCGTTCCGTGAAGCCAACACCTTCCCTGCTGGTGTTGCCCCTGCGGCGCTGGCGCTCGTCGATTTCAATGCCGACGGGAACGCTGACCTCATGGTTGCCGATCGCGACGGCAATATGATCCGCTGGCTCCAGGGAAAAGGCACTGGGGGGTTTGTTCAGCACAACCCGGTGACCGTCGGCATCCAGCCCGTCGGCATTGCCCTTGCGGATCTTGACGGAGATTTGAACCTCGATGTCGCGACGGCAAACTCGGGAGATGGCACCGTTTCGGTGGTGTTTGGCGCGGCAGGCGGAAATTTTGATGTCGTGGTGAACACGCCGGTGGGTACATCGCCAAGCGCCCTCGCGGCGATCGGCAATCTCGTCGCCGTTACGGATGCCGCCACGGCAAGCGTCGTGCTCGCGACGGTCGACCAATCGCGCGTGCTCACCGTGGTGGGCACGATCCCCGTCGGCGCACAGCCGGTAGCGATCGTTGCCGGTGATGTGAATGCCGACGGACTCCCCGATCTCGTCGTCGCCAATCGTGGCGACAACTCGCTGAGTGTCATACTAGCAACTGGCCCGCAGTCGTTCAGTGCCGCCGCAACATTGCCCACGAATGCCGGACCCGATGGACTCGCGCTGGGAGACATCAACGCGGATGGTGCGCTCGACC
>CAZTDK010001024.1:0-2258 GCA_964611965.1 uncultured Binatia bacterium (SeqCode)
GTGCCTGCGGTAAAGGCCGGTTGCGTGTTGCGTGGAGTCAGAACGGAGGATGACGATGGTGAGACATTGGCTGTGGCTCATGCGAAACGGCGGTGCGGTGATCATCGGTGGGCTGTTGTGTACCGCGCCGGCCTGGGCCGCGAATCCACAGGCGGTAGAAGCCGGCAGACGGCTCTTCGTGAAATATTGCGCCACGTGCCACGGGCGTGAGGCCAAGGGTGACGGGCCGCTGGCGCCGACGCTCAAGACCAAACCGCCCGATCTGACGGCGTTGGCGAAACAGCACGGCGGCAAGTTTCCGTATCTCGAAGTGCTCGACATTCTTGACGGCGGGATGCCGTATCCGGCGCATGGCAACTCCGAAATGCCGGCTTGGGGCCAGACCTTTCAGTCGGACGAGCCTGGCCGCAGCGGCACCGTGATGGAACAAGCGGCGGTGCGTGGCCGGTTGATGCTGCTCACCGACTACCTGCGCTCCATCCAAACGCAGTAGGTAGTCGTGTTCGTAGAAACGATGACGTATCGGCGGTTCGAACCTCCCCCTGGACGCCTCCCTAGTAAGGAGGGGGAATGCGGGCACGTCTCCCCTCCTTACCAAGGAGAGGCCGGGGGAGGTTGGAGCAGGCGGATACGTCACCGGAATTGTGAAATGGAGTACTAAGCCGTTGCGCTGGCGGCAGAAGACCTTGGAGACAGTGAGGCCGACTCCCCGCAGGGTTGGGGGCCATCAACCTTTGTGAGGACGTCGCCGCGCACAGGTTCCCCGATGGCGAGTCCGGAGCTGTCATTCAGCCGTACCAACGACGCGACGCTGGTCCTTCGCCTTGCCGGGCCCTGGCAGCTGCAACACGACGCGCCGAGCCCCGCCGCCGTGCAGCGCGAGATCGAGTCCGCCGCGCCGCGCCAGATCGCCTTCGACACCGCGCAGCTGACCGCCTGGGACAGCGCGCTGCTCACCTTTCTCATCAAGGTCGGCGAGCTGGGCGCCCGGCAGCATGTCGGTGTCGACCACAATGGCTTGCCGTCCGGGGTGCGGCGGCTGCTAGCGCTGGCCGAGGCGGTGCCGGAACGCCAAGGGGCCCGGCAAGATGCCGTCGCCCCGTCGTGGTTGGCCCGCTTTGGGGCCGCGGTGCTGGGCATGCGCCAACCACTGCGCGAGATGCTCGCTTTCATCGGCGAGATCGCGACCGCGCTGGGACGGCTGGTGCGCGGCAAGGCGCGCTTTCGCTCGGCCGACCTGTTGCTGCTGATTCAGCAGACCGGCGCCCAGGCCTTGGGCATCATCACGCTCATCAGCTTCCTGGTCGGATTGATCCTGGCGTTCGTCGGGGCGGTGCAGTTGCAACAATTCGGCGCGGCAATCTATGTCGCCGACCTGGTGGGCATCGCGATGGTGCGCGAGATGGGCGCGATGATGACCGGCATCGTCATGGCCGGCCGCACCGGGGCCGCCTTTGCGGCGCAGCTCGGGACGATGAAAGTCACGCAAGAAACCGACGCGCTGGCCACTATGGGAATCTCCCCGCTCGATTTCCTCGTGCTGCCGCGGATGCTGGCCCTCTGTCTCATGATGCCGTTGCTCTGCCTCTACGCCGACTTCGTCGGCATTCTGGGCGGCGCCGCCGTGGGTGTCGGCATGCTGAAGCTGCCGCTGCTGGTGTACTACAATCAGACGAAGGCTTCGGTCCATCTCGTCGACCTCGCCGGCGGAGTGTTCAAGGCTTCCGTCTATGGGGTGCTGATCGCCATTTCCGGCTGCTTGCGCGGCATGCAGTGCGGCAACAGCTCCTCCGCGGTCGGCGACGCCGCAACCAGCGCCGTGGTCACCGGCATCGTGTTCATCATCAGCGCCTGCGGGCTGTTTGCGGTGATGTTCTATATTTTGGGTATATGACTAAGCGACCGGCGACCAGCCATCAGCCGTCCTATGACTTCTGAACCATTGGCCAGCAGTGAGCAGCCGTCAGCGGAGGCCACCGCGCACATCACCGTACGCGATCTCACTATGGCCTACGGCAGCTTTGTGCTGATGCGCGATTTGAATTTCACGGTGCGGCACGGCGAGGTGTTCGTCATCATGGGTGCCAGCGGCTGCGGCAAGAGCACGCTGCTGCGCCATCTGATCGGCTTGAACGAACCGGCCAAGGGGGAGATCTGGTATGGCACTGAAAACTTCACCACCGCCGAGCCCGCGCAGCGGCAACGCATGCTGCAGCGCTTCGGCCTCTCTCCAATCGCCGAAGAGGCCGGTCGCGGAG